>JBEKGK010000001.1:0-67838 GCA_050012835.1 Solirubrobacteraceae bacterium
GGTCGAGAACGTCGGGCTGATGTCGGGCTTCTCGACCACCGGGCTGCGACGAATCGCGTGGTCCGAGCAACGCCGCCGCACCGAGGAGCTGCTGGGCAGGATCGGCGTCTCCTTCGACATCGAGCGCCCGGTCGCCGAGCTGCGGGCGGTCGAGCGCAGCGCCCTTGCGATCGCGCGCGCGATCGACGACAGCCACGGTGCGATCCGGCTGCTCGTGCTCGACGAGCCATCCGCGGCGCTGCCGCCGGCGGAGTGCGAGGCGCTGTTCCGGGTGCTGCGCGAAGTGCTCGCGAACGGCGTGAGCATCCTCTACGTCTCGCACCGCCTCGGTGAGATCTTCAACCTCGCCAGCCGCGTCACGGTGCTGCGCGACGGCAGCTACCAGGGCACCTTTGCGACCGAGGGCATGGACCGCAGCCAGCTCGCCGCGCTGATCGTCGGCCAGCAGGTCGAGGAGGCCGCCCACGGGCGCTCGGACGCCACGTCGCGCAGCGACGCCATCCTGCGCGTGCGCTCGCTCTCATGCGACTCGCTCGCCGGCGTCGACCTCGACGTCCTTCCAGGAGAGGTGCTCGGCATCGCCGGGCTCTCGGGCTCCGGCCGCGACGTGCTCGCAGCGGCCGTGTGTGGAGCGATCCCGGCACGGATGGAGCTCACGATCGACGGCCAGGGAGCGGCAGCCGAGATGAGCCCGGCGCTCGCCAAGCGCCTGGGGCTCGCCCTGGTGCTGCCGAACCGCCACCCCGAAGCGGCGATTCCCAACTTCACCATCGGGGAGAACATCACCCTCGGCTGGCTGTCGGAGTTCGCGAGCGCGGGGCACGTGGATCGCCGCCGCGAGCGCCAGGCCGTGCTCGAGTGGATCCGCAGGCTGGACATCCGCCCGGCCGACCCCAGCCGGCTGTACAGCCTCCTCAGCGGGGGCAATCAGCAGAAGGTGCTGCTCGCGAAGTGGTTCGGCACCGACCCGCGCGTGGTGTTCATGGACGATCCGACCAGCGGTGTCGACATCGGCGCTCGGCACGGGATCTACGACGTGATCCGCGCGCACGCCGAGACCGGCGCGGGGTTCGTGATCTGCTCGTCGGACATGGAGGACTTCGTCGGCGTCTGCGACCGGGTGCTGGCGCTCGTGGACGGCGAGATCGTCGAGCAGCTCGAGGGCGCCGCGATTCGCGAAAGCGAGCTGCTGCGCGCGATCTCCGGCTCGCGCAGCGGCCCACGCGAGGATCTGCAACGGGTCTGACGGACATCGACCCCGCAACGGGCGCACATTTGACTTGAGCAAGCGCTTGACAGGGAGGGATCGATGCGGTTAGGCTTGCCAAGCAAGCGCTTGGTTATGCGCGCGTTGATCCTGAGAGGAGAGAACATGAGGTCTGACTTTGCCTCGCGGCGCCTGTTCACCGTGATCGCTGCAGGTGTCCTTGCGGTCGTGGTCGGTGGTTGCGGGAGCTCCAACAGCAGCAGCAGTAGCAGCACCGCCAGCACCAGCGCAGCCACCACGCCTGCGTTTCCCAACGCCTCGAAGGCCAACGTGGAATTCGAACGGCGGCCGACCAGCATCGGCCTGACGACGCCCGTCGGGGCGAAGATCCCGACCGGCAAGAAGCTCGACTTCGTGCAGTGCGGAGTCCCCGCATGCGTGACGGAGGGGAATCTGCTCGAAGCGGCCACCAAGCTGCTCGGCTGGCAGCTCAAGCGCCTGAACGGCGGTTCCTCGCCCGCGGAAATCAAGGCCGCCTACCAGCAGGCGATCAACGAAAAGCCTGCCGCGGTGCTCGGCTCGGGCTACTCTCGCGTGCTGTTCGAACCCGAGATCGCCGCGCTCAAGAAGCTGGGGATCCCCGTGCTCGAGGCGTTCGTCGAGGACTCGCCGGGCAACGGCCTGACGGCGGTCACCGGCGGGCGCAAGGCGACCGAAATCGAGGGCAAGGAGATGGCCGACTACGTGCTCGCGCACAACACCTCGAAGTCCTTCGCGTTTGGCCAGGTCTACGTGAACGGGTTCGAAACCACCGTCGTCGTCGCCGCATCCGAGAAGAAGGAGCTCGAAGCCGAATGCCCGTCGTGCAAGATCGATCAGCTCGAAGTGCCGGTCACGAGCATCGGCTCCGACCTGCCCTCGCGCGTGACGGCCTTCCTGACCGCGCATCCGGAAGTCGAATGGAGCTCGATCGCCTACAGCGACCTGGTCGTCGGCCTGCCGACGGCGCTGAAAGGGGCCTCGATCGAACACGCCAAACTCGTGACCCTCAACCTCAACACCACGATCGCCTCCTACATGAAGAAAGGCGAATACCTGCAGACCGGGGTCGGAACGACCTTCCCCGAGGTCTACTGGCGTGAGATCGACCTGCTGGCGCGGCTCTTCACGCACCAGCCATACACGGAAGACACGAACGACGCGAGCCTGCCGTTCTGGACGGTCACGGCCGCTTCGCTGCCCTCGACGACCGAAGAATTCCCGGCCGTCCCCAACTACGAAGAACAGTTCAAGAAGCTCTGGGGTCTGTAGTAGTCCTCTCGGGGCCCTGACGCCCTCTCGGGGCCCTGACGCGCGTGCAGTGACGGCGCCCGACCTGTCGGCAACGAGTCCGACGGGCCGGGCGCCGGCGTGCTCGGCCCGTCGCGTCAAGCGTGCTCGGCCCGGCGTGTCGAGCACGCCGCCGTCAAGCGCCGCCGCCCGTCCCCTCGAGGCTCAGGCGGTGGATCGCTCCGCCGCGCAGGCGCGCCGCCTCCTCGGGTAGCCAGCTGGGCGCCGAGCAGACGAACAGGTCGTTGCCGTGCGGGCCGCCGACGGCGACGGCGTACGGGTTCGCAAACGCCAGCCGACGGTCGATGGAGCCCTGTGCGTCGACGCGGACGACCTCGTCGCTGAAGGGCAGGGCCACCCATATGCCGAGCTCCGCATCGAGGGCGATCCCGTCGGGCAGCTCGCCGCCGGCGAAGCTGACGAGCGTTCGCCGCTCCGACAGCGTGCCGTCGGGCTCGATCGAGAACGCGGTCAGGCGGCCGGGCGCGGCGCGCGTCTCGGCCACGATCAGGGTGCCGCCGTCGGGCGTGATCGCTGCGCCGTTCGGGAACAGCAGGTCCTTCGCCGCCACGCGCGTCGAGCCGTCCGGCTCGACGAGGATGAGGACCGTTGGCGCCGGCGGCGCCGGCGGCGCCGAGCCGTCGCCGAAGTTGCCCACATAGGCTCGCCCGAGCGCGTCCACGCACATGTCGTTGCAGTGCCACGCCGCGAGGCTCGAGAGGTCCGCGTGCTGATGCAGCCCATCCTCGTCCAGGCGCAGCACCCGCCGGTCGTGCATCGAGACGACGAGCAGGCGCCCGTCGGGCAGGAAGCCGAGTCCCGAGGGGCACTCGGGAACCTCGGCCACGGACGCGATCGCGCCGTCGCCGTCGAGACGCAGCACCTCGTGCCCGTGCATGTCCGAGAACCACAGCGCATCCGCATGCCAGCGCGGCGCCTCGGGGAACGCCAGGCCCTCCGCGATCGTCTCGCCGTCAGTCCTCATCAGTAATCCCTCCACAGGTCGAGCTCGTTGGATGCTGTACGATACGCACCAAGCTAGCGCTTGGTCAAGCAATGATGAAGGCAGAGACCCTGATCCCGGCCGGTGAGGCCATCGACCTCGACCTCGGCCGCCGCACCATCGGATATCGCGACGCGGACGCGATCCTGTACGCGCTCGCCGTCGGCGCGAGGGCGAGCGAGCTCGAGCTCGTGTTCGAGCGCGAGCTGCGCGTGCTGCCCACGTTCGGCCTGACACTCGGCCTGTGGGCCGTCGACGCGCTCGGCGAGCGGGGCTTCTTCTCCTCTGCCAGCGCGCTGCACGGCGCTCAGCGCCTGGAGGTTCGCGCTCCGCTGCCGCCGCAGGGCGAGCTCGAGCTACGGGCTCGCGTCCCCGCCGTCTGGGACAAGGGCTCGGCCGCGGTGTTCGAGATCGAGGTCAGCTGCGAGTGCTTCCGCGCGGTCTACTCGATCTTCGCGCCCGGATGCGGCGGCTTCGGCGGCGAGCGCGGCCCGAGCGCGCGGCGCGATCCCGACACGCCGCCGTCGTGGTGCGCACTCGCTGCGACCTCGCGCGAGCAGGCCGTCCTCTACCGGCTGACGGGCGACCGCCATCTGATTCACGTCGATCCCGAGGCCGCGCGGGCGATCGGAGCGGAGCGCCCGATACTGCACGGGCTCTGCACCGCCGGGTTCGCGGTCCGCGAGCTGGCCGGCGTGCTCGGCTCTCACCCGTGGGAGCTCGACGAGCTCGAGGTCCGCTTCACCGCGCCGGTGCTGCCCGGGGACCCGCTCGAGATCCAGGTGTGGGAGCCACAGCCCGACGGCCGCGTGCGCTTCGCCGTCTCAACGCCGCAGGCCGTCGCGCTCAGCGGCGGCGTGGCGAGGTTCGGCTGATGCGCCGTCCGAAAGCCTGCGAGAGACCACGACCACAAGGAGCTGAGGCCCGTGCAGGAAGACGCCGTCATAGTCGCCACGGTGCGCACGCCGATCGGTCGCGCTGGCAAGGGATCCCTGGCGCAGATGCGTGGCGACGATCTCGCCGCGATCGCCATCCGTGCGGCGCTCGACGCGGTTCCGCAGATTGAGCCCGAGGAGGTCGAGGATCTGATGCTCGGCTGCGGCCAGCCCGCAGCCGAGCAGGGCTTCAACCTGGCGCGCGTCGCCGCCGTGCTCGCCGGCCTGCGCTCGGTGCCCGGCGTCACCGTCAACCGCTACTGCTCCTCCTCGCTGCAGACGCTGCGGATGGCGGCGCACGCGATCCGCGCCGGCGAGGGGGAGTGCTTCATCGCCGCCGGCGCCGAGGCGGCCAGCCGCTTCGAGAGGGGCAACGCCGACCGCGTGCCGCGCACCAAGAACCCGCGCTTCGACGCGGCGCAGGCGCTGACGGTGCGCCGGGCGCAGGGCGGCGCGGAGCCATGGCAGCCCGCCGCCGGCCTGCCCGACGTGTACATCGCGATGGGGCAGACGGCCGAGAACGTCGCCGAGCTCAAGGGCATCTCGCGCGAGGAGATGGACGCCTTCGCCGCGCGCTCGCAGCAGCTCGCGGTCGCGCGGCGGGAAGAGGGCTTCTTCGACTCCGAGATAGTTCCCGTCACGACCCCCGACGGGACCGTGGTGGCGCGCGATGACGGACCACGGCCCGGCACGACGGTGGAGCGCCTGGCCGCGCTGGAGCCGGTGTTCCGTCCCGGCGGGCGCGTCACCGCCGGCAACTCCTGCCCCCTCAACGACGGCGCCGCGGCAGCCGTCGTGACCAGCGCTTCGTTCGCGGAGCGCCACGGGATCGAGCCGCTCGCGCGGATCGTCGCGACCGGCGTCTCGGCGCTTGACCCCGAGATCATGGGCATGGGCCCGGTGCAGGCGAGCAGCCGCGCGCTCGCTCGCGCCGGCATGACGATCGACGACGTCGACCTGGTCGAGATCAACGAGGCGTTTGCCGCGCAGGTGCTTCCGAGCGCCCGGGAGCTGGGCGTGGAGCTGGACAGGCTCAACGTCAACGGTGGCGCGATCGCCCTCGGTCACCCGTTCGGCATGACCGGCGTGCGCATCCTGACGACGCTGCTGAACGGGCTGCGCGCGCGCGATGCGACGATCGGCCTGGAGACGATGTGCGTCGGCGGCGGCCAGGGGATGGCGCTGATCGTCGAACGGCTCGCCTGAGCCATCCGCGGACGCTCAGCGAACGGCGATCGCCTGCTCGCGCAGCTCGCGCTTGAGCACCTTGCCGGAGGCGTTGTGGGGCAGCTCCTGGAAGAACGCGACCTCGCGCGGCACCTTGAAGTTGGCCAGCCGCTCGCGGCACTCGGCGATCACGCCCTGCTCGTCGAGCGCGTGATCGGGCTGGGCGACGATGCAGGCGAGGCCGACTTCTCCCAGCCGCTCCTCCGGTATGCCGACGACCGCGCACTCCACGACGCCGTCGAGTCGCATGATCGCGTTCTCGACCTCGGCGGGATAGACGTTGAAGCCGCCGACCGTGAACATGTCCTTGAGGCGATCGGTGATCGTCAGGTAGCCGCGCTCGTCGAGGTGGCCGATGTCGCCGGTGTGCAGCCAGCCGTCGGGCTCGATCGCCGCGCGCGTCGCCTCGGGGTCGTCGAGATAGCCGAGCATCACGTTCGGCCCGCGCAGCTGGATCTCGCCGTCCTCGCCGCTGGGCAGAGCATGGCCCTCGCTGTTCGCCACCCGGATCTCGAAGTCGGCCGTCGCGCAGCCCGAGGTACCCGAGATCGTCTCGGCGTCGTCTCCGGGCCGGCACATCGTCACCACGACGGCCTCGGTGAGGCCATAGCCGGTGAGGATCGTCTCGAATGTGAGCTCGCTGCGCATCCGCTCGATCAGCACCACCGGCACCATCGCAGAGCCGGTGACGGCGAGCCGCAGCGACGCGAGGTCATACCGCGCGCGGCGCGGGTGCGCGAGCAGCGACTGGAAGATCGTCGGCGGGCCCGGCAGGATCGTGACGCGCTCGCGCTCGACCGTTTCCAGCAGCTCATCGACGTCGAAGGTGAGCTGCGGAATGATCGTGGCGCCACGCAAGAGGGCGACGACCCAGCCGGCCTTGTAGCCGAAGCTGTGGAAGAAGGGGCTGGTGACGAGGTAGACGTCCTGCTCGGTGACCTGCGCGCACTGCGCCCACGACGCGGCGACCGCGATCGTCTGGCGGTGCGAGGACATCGCTCCCTTGGGGCGACCGGTGGTGCCGGAGGTGAAGAGGATGTCGGCGACGTCATCGCCGGTGACGTCCGCCATCCGCGCGGCGGCGCTCTGCTCGTCCACCTCCGCGCTGCGGGCGAGCAGCTGCTCCCACGAGATGACGCCCGGCTCCGGGCCCGACTCCTCGCCGGAGAGGGGGAGCCGCACGACCAGCTCGAGCGTCGCCAGCGCTGCAAGCGGACCGTTCCCGACCGCCTGGGAGCCCGTGGCCGCGCGCAGCGTTGCCAGATAGTCGTTGCCGAGGAAGCGGTCGGGCAGGAACAGCGCCCGCGCGTTCGTCCGGTCGAGGATGTCGAGCGCTTCCGCGCCGGTGAAGCGCGTGTTCAGCGTCACCAGCCTCGCGCCCGCCGCCTGCGCGCCGAGCGCAGCCACGATCCAGTGGTAGGTGTTCGGGGACCACACGCAGACGGTGTCGCCCGCCTCGATGCCGGTCGCGATCAGCGCTCGTGCTGTGCGCCGCACCAGCGCGGCAAGCTCCGGGTAGGACAGCCGCCGCGCGCCGTCGATGACCGCGGTCCGGTCGGCGAAGCGCTGCGAAGACGCCTCGATCAGGCCCGGAAGGGTGTCTGGAAGCTCACTCATGCTCCTCTCCTCCGTCGAAAACCAAGCAGTTGCTTGGTAGAGTATCGAAACTTGCCCGCCGCGTAGCCGGCATGGCCAAGCAATTGCTTGGTAGGCTGAGAAGCCGTCCGTTCGACCGGGCAAGGTTCGAGCTGGGAGAACCCAGACCCCGTAGCAAGGAACGGTGACCGATACACATGACAAACACCCGAAAGACCGCCGCCACCAGCAAGCCACCGGCCAGCCCGAGGGGCGGCTCGCGCAGGACGTCTCGTCGCTCGGACAACGGCGGCGAGCAGGTGCGCCAAGCCGAGCTGCTGCAGATCGCCGCCGACCTGTTCGCCGAACGCGGTTACGTCGCCACAACCGTCCGCGACATCGGCGAGGCGGCCGGGATCCTCTCCGGCAGCCTCTACCACCACTTCGACTCGAAGGAGTCGATGATCGACGAGATCCTCTCGACCTTCATCGACGAGACCCTCGCCGGCTATGAAGCCGTGATCGAGCAGGGTCTGGACCCGCGGGAGACGTTGGAAGGGCTCGTGCGCCTGTCGCTGAGCTCGATGGTCGAGAACCGCTCCGCGATCCTGATCTACCAGAACGAGGCTCGCTTCCTCGCCGCGCAGCCACGCTTCTCCCATCTGGGCGACGCGCACCGGAAGTTCGAGCGCCTGTGGACGCGCGTGCTGCAGCGTGGCATCGACGAGGGGCAGTTCCGCGCGTCGATCGACCCCAAGCTGGTCTACCGCCTGATCCGCGACGTCGTCTGGACCGCACCGCGCTGGTATCAGCCGACCGGCCCGCTGAAGCCGGAGCGGATCATCGAGCAGTATCTGGCCGTGCTCGTCGACGGCGTCACGCGGCACGACTCCTGACGCCTTCGCTCAGGCGCCGCGCTGGGCGTCGCGCATGCTGCGCGCGTCGTGCCCGGCGAGATGGTCGCCCCCGGCCTCGGCGTTGTGCGCGTGCGCGACGTGGTGCAGTCCGAAGGCCGCGTCGATCCCGCTGCGCAGGCCCATCAGGTCCTCGGCCTGGTTGACGGCCATCTTCGTGAGCGCCAGCCCGAGCCGCGGCATCGCGGCGATCCTCTCCGCCACCGCGAGCGTCGCCGGCTCGAGCTCGGCGCGGGCGATGACGCGGTTGACCATGCCCAGCTGCAGCGCCCGCTCCGCGCCCACGCGCTCGCCCAGGAACAGGAACTCCTTGGCAAAGCGCGGCCCCATCACCCACGGGTGGGCGAAGTACTCGACGCCCGGGATGCCCATTCGCACCACGGGGTCGGCGAAGAAGGCGTCGTCGGCGGCGATGATCAGGTCGCACGCCCAGGCGAGCATCAGCGCGCCGGCCACGCAGGCTCCCTGAACCATCGCGATCATCGGCTTCGGCAGGTCGCGCCAGCGCCGGCACATGCCGAGGTACACCTCCTGCTCGCGCGCCACGCGACCCTCCGCGCCCGGCTGGCCGAGGTGGTCCCACCACATGCTCGCGCGGCGCGGGAAGAAGGCGTCGACGTCGCGGCCGGGGCTGCCGATGTCGTGTCCCGCGGAGAAGTGCTCGCCGGCGCCGGCGAGCACGATCACCTTCACCTCGTCGTCGGCCGCCGCCGCCGCGAAGGCGTCGTCGAGCGCGTAGGTCATCGCGGCGTTCTGGGCGTTGCGGTACTGCGGACGGTTCATCGTCACGATCGTCGTCGCGCCGCGGCGCTCGGTGATCACGACTTCCTCGGGCGTATCGCTCATGGTGGCTCCTCTGCTCACAGTCCCAGCGCCGCGCCGACGCGCGCGCGCTGCCAGTCGGCGTCGCCCCACGAGCGGGCGCTCGCCCACACGCGCTTGGCGAACAGGTGCAGGTCGTACTCGGTCGTGTAGGCGATCGCGCCGTGGCACTGCAGCGCCACCGCGGCGGCGCGCTGCGCGGCCTCGGAGGCGAGCGCCTTGGCCATCGCGACGTCGCGCCCGGCGCTCGCGGCTCCCGCGTCCAGCGACCATGCGGCGCGCAGCACCGCCGGGGCGGCGAACTCGAGCCCGATCAGGGTGTCCGCGAGGTGGTGCTTGATCGCCTGGAAGCTGCCGATCGCGACGCCGAACTGATGGCGCTCCTTCACATACTGGGTGCTCAGCTCGAGCAGCGCGCGGCCGAGGCCGACCAGCTGGGCGGCGCAGCCGAGCGCTCCCCGCTGCCACGCGGCGCTTGCGGCGCTCTGATCGACGTCCAGCAGCCGGCCGGCGGCTGGATCGAGCAGCCGACCGAGCGCCCGTGCGCCGTCGATCGAGCGCACGGGCTCCACGGACTCGCCGCCCGCAAGCAGACGGATCGGTCCGCCGTCGCGCTCGCCCAGCAGCAGCACGTGGGCGCCGGTCGCGTATGGCACGAGCGCCGAGCCGTCCAGCGCGCAGGCGACGAGCAGCTCGCCGGCGATCAGCCGCTCGAGCATGCCGTAGGGGTCGCCTGCGGCTGCCAGCAGTGGCGCGGCGACGAACGCCGTCTCGAGCAGCGGCAGCGGCAAAGCCACCCGCCCGGCCTCCTCCAGCAGTGGGATCACGTCGCAGGCCGCCAGCCCGAGCCCGCCCGCGGCCGCCGGCGCGGCGGCGCCGAGAACGCCCATCTCGGCCAGCTTCGCCCAGACCGCCTCGACGCGGCCGGGATCGGCCTCGGGCGTCTGCACCCAGGCGGCGCGCACGAGCGCCGGCGTGCACTCCCGGCTCAGCAGCTCGCGCACCGCATCGCGCAGCGCCGTCTGCTCGTCGCTCAGCGCGAAGCGCATGGCGGGCTCACCTCCGCGGCAGCCCGAGCACGCGCTCGGCGATGATGTTTCGCTGGATCTCGTTCGTGCCGGCGTAGATCGGGCCGGCGAGCGAGAACAGGAAGCCGCGGCTCCACGGCCCGTCCAGCTCGGCGTCGGCTCCCAGCAGGTCGAGGGCGCTCTCGTGCAGGCGGATGTCGAGCTCCGACCAGAAGACCTTGTTGAGGCTCGAGGCCGCCCCGGGCGAGCGGCCCGCGACGATCGCGCTCACCTGCTGCAGCGTGAACAGCTGGTAGGCCTCGGCATCGATCCAGGCGCGCGTGACGCGCTCGCGCAGCAGCGGCGTCGCCGCCCCGGAGCGCTCGCGCGCGAGGGCGATCAGCTGCTCGGCCGCCGACAGGAAGCGGCCCGGCGAGCGCAGCGTCAACCCGCGCTCGGAGCCGGCTGTCGCCATCGCGACCCGCCAGCCCTCGCCGACCTCGCCCAGCACCGCCTCGTCGGGGACGAACACGTCCTCGAGGAACACCTCGGCGAAGCCCTCGTCGCCGTCGAGGCGCTGGAAGCCGCGCACGGTCACGCCCTCGGCATCGAGCGGCACCATCAGGTAGCTGAGCCCGCGGTGGCGCTCGCTGTCGGGGTCGGTGCGGAACAGGCCGAAGAGGTGCGTGCAGAAGGCTCCGCGCGTGGTCCACGTCTTCTGACCGGTGAGCAGCCAGCCGCCGCGGTCGGCGGCGCGCACGGCACGGCTTTTCGTGGCCGCCAGGTCGCTGCCCGCACCGGGCTCCGACCATCCCTGGCACCAGAGGTCCTCGGCGCCGGCCATGCGCGGCAGGATCCGCTCCTGCTGCTCGACCGTGCCGAACTCGAACAGCGTCGGCGCGAGCAGGAAGATCCCGTTCTGCGTGACGCGCGCCGGCGCGCCGGCGCGGTAGTACTCCTCCTCGAAGATCAGCCACTCCCACAGCGACGCTTCGCGGCCGCCGTAGCGCTCTGGCCACGACACGACCGCCCAGCGGGCGTCGAACAGCCGCTTCTCCCACTCGACGTGCTGGGCGAAGCCCGCGGCGGTGTCGCCCGAGGCCAGCCCCCGCGGCACGTTCGCCTCGAGCCACGCACGCGCCTCGGCGCGGAATGCCTGCTCGGCCTCTGTGTAGGTGAGGTCCACCGCTCAGTCCGTCTGCTCGCGCCCGAAGCTGTCGCGGACGCGGTCGGCCACGCCGCTGAGGTTGAGCTCGAAGGTGAAGCCCTGCTCGAAGCGGTAGCTCTTCTTCACGTCCACCGGGTCGATCCCGTTGAGCGACTCCTTCGCCGCGCGGATCACGTTCGGGTCCTTGCCCGCGATCTCTCGCGCGAGCTCGAGCGCCGCCTCGCGCAGGCGCTCGCGCGCGACGACCTGCAGCACCGAGCCGAAGGCGTGCAGCTCGGCCGCGGTGGCGGTCGCCGAGGTGTACATCATCGCGCGCATCTTGTGCTGGGGGACGAGCCGCGAGAGATGCGTCGCCGCCCCGAGCGCGCCGCGATCGACCTCCGGCAGGCCGAACGTCGCGTCGTCGCTGGCGATGATCACGTCGGCGTTGCCCACCAGGCCGATGCCGCCGCCGAGGCAGAAGCCGTGCACGGCCGCGATCACCGGCACGGCGCACTCGTAGACGGCCGCGAAGGCCTCGTAGCAGCCGCGGTTGACGCCCACCAGCGCCCGGTGGCCGTCGCGCTCGGCCTGCAGCTCCTTGATGTCCACGCCGGCGTTGAAGCCGCGGCCCTCGGCGCGCAGGACGACGGCGCGCACCGCCCGGTCCTCTCCATGCGCGCGCACTACCCGCGCCAGCTCGAACCAGCCGGCGACCGGCAGCGCGTTGACGGGCGGGTTGCACATGACGACCTCGGCGACGCCGTCGGCGTCGAGGCTCGAGGTCACGATCGGGGACTCGCTCATTGCACGCTCCTCACGGGTGCTGGCTGCTGACGGAGACGATCTCGCCGGTCATGTAGGACGCGTAGTCGCTGGCGAGGAAGGCGATCACGGTGGCCACCTCCCACGGCTCTGCCGCTCGACCGAAGGCCTCGCGCGCGGACAGCCGCTCGAGCAGCTCCGGCGAGGCGCTCTTGGAGAGATGCTCGTGCACGGCGATGCTGGGCGCGACCGCGTTCACGCGCACGCCGCTGCCGGCCACGTCCAGCGCGGCGCAGCGGGTCAGGGCCATCACGCCGGCCTTCGCCGCGGCGTAGTGCGCCTGGCCGGCCTGGGCTCGCCAGCCGATGACCGAGGCGTTGTTCACGATCACGCCGCTCCCGCGCGCGGTCATGTGGGCAAGCGCCGCGCGCATGCAGCGGAACGTGCCGTTGAGCGTCACGTCGAGGACTGAGCTCCACTGCTCGTCGCTCATCTCCAGGATGCTCGCCTCGCCGCCGAGGCCGGCGTTGTTGACGAGCACGTCCAGGCACCCGAGCTCCGCGACGACCGTGTCGATCGTCTGGCGCACCTCGGAGTCGACGGTGACGTCGCACGGGATCGCCAGCGGCGCCGCGCCGCTCAGCGCGGCCAGCCGCTCGGCGGCCTCTGCGAGGCGGCGCTCGTGACGGTCGCTGAGCACTACGCGCGCGCCCTCTTCGGCGCAGCGCACGGCGGTGGCGTAGCCGATGCCGGTGCCCGCGGCGGCCGTTATCAGGACCGTCTTGCCAGCGAGCAGAGCGTGGCCGGGTGGCGGGGCGGGGGGCGTCTGCTCGATGATAGTGAGGTGATCTGGCTCGGCCATTGGTGGCACGTCGGTGTCGGCGCTCGGCTGCCGCGGAGCATAACTTACCGAGCAAGCGCTTGCTAGGATAGGCGAGGCGCGCGACGATGACAGACGACCCGAACCACGCGGCGAGCCACGCGGCACTGACGGACGCGAGCGGCCCGCTGGCAGGGCGCGTGGCCCTTGTCAGCGGCGCCGCCAGCGACATCGGCCGGGCCGTCTGCATGGCGCTCGGCGAGCTCGGCGCACACATCCGCGCGACCGACCTTGCGGGCGCTCGGCTCGCCGCCCTGCAGGCGGAGCTCCCCGAGGTCGAGACCGTGGCCGTGGACCTGACGGCTCCCGTCGAGGTGAGCGCCCTCGGGCTCGAGCGCGTCGACATCTTCGCCAGCGTCGCCGGGCTGCCGGTCGTCGAGCGCTTCCTGGGCAGCGACCCGCGCGCCTGGGAGTCGCTGTGGCAGGTCAATCTGCGCGCGCCGATGCTGCTCACGCAGGCGGTCGCGGGCGGCATGAGCGAACGTGGCTGGGGACGTCTGCTCTACGTGTCCTCTGACAGCGCCCGCGCCGGCGCCGGCGGCGAGGCCGTGTACGCGGCGACCAAGGCAGGGCTGCTCGGCTTCGCCAAGTCGGTGGCGCGCGAACTGGCGCCGGCGGGCGTCACCGCCAACGTCGTCTGCCCGGGCCCGATCGACACGCAGGCCTCGCGCGCGATCCTCGAGCGGCGTCCGCGCCTGCGCGAGAGCCTCGTGCGCGCGATTCCGGCAGGGGCCCTGGGGACCCCGATGGACGTCGCCGGCGCGATCGCGTATCTGTGCTCGCCCGCCGCGTCGTATGTCACCGGTCAGGTGCTGAGCGTCAACGGCGGCATCACCATGTCCTAATGAGAGAGGAAGCGAAGATGTCCGAGGATCGAAAGCTCGAGCTGGTCGACGCACACGTGCACCTGTGGGATCTCTCCTCTCACCCCTGGTATCCGGCGATGCAGGATCCCGAGGCGGCGAAGGCGTTTGTGAGCCTCGGCGACGTCAGCCGTATGGCGCGCGACTTCCTGCTGGCGGACTACCGCGCCGAGACCGGCGCCCACGACGTGCTCGGCATCGTTCACGTCTCGGCCGTCAGCGCGCCACGGGCCTATCTGGCGGAGACGCGCTGGATCGATGACGCCCTCGACAGCGCCGGCATCCCGGCGGCCGTGATCGGCGCGCTCGAGCCAACGCTCTCCAGAGCGGAGCTCGAGGCGGATCTCGATGCCCAGGCGGCGAGCCCGCGTTTTCGAGGGGTGCGTGTGCTCACCGGCTTGGACCCGGACTCGCAGAGCGCCGTCGACGTCTGCTCGCTGCTCGACGAGCGCGGCTACACCTTCGATCTCGTCGCGCATCCCGCCGAGGTCGCGGGCTTCGGCCGGCTGCTGGAGCGCTTCCCCGACCTCGACGTCGTGCTCGAGCACGCGGGATGGCCGGACGGGACGAGCCCGGAGGACTTCGCGAGCTGGCGCGAGGGCATCGCGACGCTCGCCGCGCACGCGAACGTCAGCTGCAAGATCTCCGGCCTCGGGATGGTGACGCACACGCTCGAGGTGGACGCGCTGCGCCCGTGGATCGAAGCCTGCCTGGAGGTGTTCGGCGCGGAGCGGTGCATGTTCGGAGGCAACTTCCCCGTCGACGCGATGTACGGGAGCTTCGACACGCTGATCGCGGCCTGCCTCGCGGCCTCCCAGGGGCTCTCGCAAGAACAGCGGCGGGCGCTCTTCGTGGAGAACGCCCGCCGCGCCTACCGGCTCTGATGTCAGGCAGAGCCGTGGGGTTGAGGAGAAGCTGGAGCTAGTATACCTACCAAGCAAGTGCTTGGTCAACTCCTTGAGGGGGCACGGATGAGAGCACCGACAGCGAAACGACGCGCCGACGGCGGGCCTCTGTGATCTCCGCGCTCGGCGACCTCGTCCCGACGATCGCGCCCACGGCGTGGGTCCATCCTGCGGCCACGATCATCGGCGACGTGACGATCGGAGAGCAGAGCAGCATCTGGCCCGGCGCGGTCTTGCGCGGCGACTTTGGAGCGATAACGGTGGGGGCGAGGACGAGCATTCAGGACAACGCGGTGATCCATGCGGCCCCCGACGCTCCGACGACGATCGGCGACGAGTGCGTGATCGCCCACCTCGCCTTCATCGAGTCCGCCGTGATCGAGGACCGCTGCATGGTCGCGGTCGGCGCGGTGGTGCTGCCCGGCGCCCGCCTGCGCCGCGGATCTGTGGCGGCGGCCGGCGCCGTGCTCGCTCGGCGCCTGGAGGTGCCCAGCGGTCATCGCGCGCAGGGCGTGCCGGCGGCGGTCGTGGCGCCCGCCCATCCGGATGCCGACTACATCGCCAGGGGCGCAGCCGACTACGTGGCGATGGCCGAGCGATATGCGAGAGCCGGCATCGGCGCGCTCGGCTTTGAGCGCTCCGCAGCTCGGGTCTGTGCGCTCGGCGGTTGACGTGACGCGCGCGAACGCATAATCTCTCCTCAACCAAGCGCTTGCTTGCTAAATCGAAGAGCGCACGAACGGAGAGCTCGGCGGGAATGCCCGACAAGCAGATGACTGAGGATCAAGTGGTCGCGGAGCTGCGCTCCGGCATGACGATCGGCATCGGCGGCTGGGGCTCGCGCCGCAAGCCGATGTCGCTGGTTCGCGCGATCCTGCGCTCCGACCTGCGTGAGCTCACGATCGTCTCCTACGGCGGCCCCGACGTGGGGCTGCTGTGTGCGGCGGGCAAGGTCGCACGCCTGGTCTATGGCTTCGTCTCGCTCGATTCGATCGCGCTTGACCCGCACTTCCGCGCGGCGCGTGAGGCCGGCGCGATCGAGTCGATCGAGTACGACGAGGGCATGCTCTACTGGGGCCTCTACGCCGCGGCGTGCCGCCTTCCGTTCCTGCCCACGCGCGCCGGGCTCGGCTCGGGCGTGGTGAGCACGAATCCGGCCCTGCGCACGGTCGTCTCGCCATACGGCGGCGAGACGCTGCTGGCGATGCCCGCGCTCCCGCTCGACGCCGCGCTCGTGCACCTCAACCGCGCGGACGCAAGGGGCAACGCGCAGTACCTCGGGCCCGACCTGTACTTCGACGATCTCTTCTGCATGGCCGCCGAGCGCGCCTACGTCTCGTGTGAGCGGGTGCTCGACACCGAGGAGCTGGTCGCGAACGCCCATCCGGCGACTCTGCGGATCAATCGCTCGATGGTGCGCGGAGTCGTGCCGGCGCCAAATGGAGCGCACTTCACGTCGTGCGCGCCGGACTATGACCGCGACGAGGCGTTTCAGCGCGCCTACGTCGAGGCCGCGGGCGACAGCGAACGCTGGAGCGCCTTCAAGGCGAGCTACCTGGACGTCGACGAGGCTGGCTACCAGGCCGCCGTCAAGGCCACGGCCGAGCCCGCTGGAGCGCGCGCATGAGCGACGCGACACGCGCGGAGGTCTGCGTTCTCGCCTGCGCCGAGGCGTGGCGCGACGCCGGCGAGGTGCTCGCCAGCCCCACCGGAGTGGTGCCGACGATCGGAGCCAGGCTCGCCCGCGCGAGCTTCGCGCCCGATCTGCTGCTCACTGACGGCGAGGCGTTGCTCGCGGCCGGTGTCTGGCCGGTCGGCTCGCGACCGAGCGCGATCGAGGGCTGGATGCCCTACCGGACGGTCTTCGACCTGCTCTGGAGCGGTCGCCGGCACGTGATGATGATGCCGAGTCAGATCGACCGCTACGGCAACGCGAACATCTCATGCATCGGCGCGGATTACCGGCGCCCGACGACGCAACTGCTTGGCGTCCGCGGCGCGCCCGGGAACACCGTCAACCACCCGACGAGCTACTGGGTGCCCCGGCACACGCCGCGCGCATTCGTGTCGAGCGTGGACATGGTCTCCGGCGTCGGCTATGACTCGGCGGCGGCTGCCGGGCCCGAGAGCGAGCGCTTCCTGGACCTGCGTCGTGTCGTGACCGGTCTCGCCGTGCTCGACTTCGGCGGCCCGGACCACGCGATGCGCCTCGTGTCGGTGCATCCGGGGATCACCGTCGAGCAGGTCGAGGCGGTGACCGACTTCGCGCTGGCGAAGGACGGCGAGGTGCCGCAGACGCGACTGCCGAGCGATGAGGAGCTGCGGCTGATCCGCGAGGTCATCGACCCGGGCGCCGCCCGCGAGCGCGAAGTGCAACCTTGACACAGGTGCACCCACAGCTACACACGCGCCTGTGCGAGATGCTCGGCGTTCGCCACCCGATCGTGCAGACGGGGATGGGCTACGTCTCCGACGCGACGCTGACGGCGGCCACCTCGGCGGCGGGCGGGCTGGGGATCCTGGCGGGCGCGACGATGGGCCGCCGGGAGCTGGAGCAGGCGATTCGAGACGTGAAGGAGCGCACCGATGAGCCCTTCGGCGTGAACCTGCGCGCGGATCACCCCGACGCGCGCTCGCTCGTCGAGGTGCTGATCGGCGAGCGGGTCAAGGTCGCCTCCTTCGCACTCGCCCCCGAGCCGGAGCTGATCGCGCGGCTCAAGGATGCGGGCGTGCTCGTGATCCCCTCGATCGGCGCACGGCGCCACGCCGAGAAGGTCGCCGGCTGGGGCGCCGATGCGGTCGTGGCGCAGGGTGCCGAGGGGGGCGGGCACACGGGCCAGGTGCCGACGAGCCTGCTGTTGCCGCAGGTGGTCGACGCGGTGGACATCCCGGTGATCGCGGCGGGCGGCTTCTTCGACGGCCGCGGCCTCGTCGCGGCGCTCGCCTACGGTGCTCAGGGCATCGCCATGGGCACGCGCTTCCTGCTCACCGTCGAGAGCCCGGTCGCGGAGTCGGTCAAGCGCCGCTATCTCGCCGCCTCGGTGCTCGATGCGATCGTCACGACGGAGATCGACGGGGTGCCCCAGCGCGTGCTGCGCAGCGGGCCGGTCGCTGCGCTGGAGCGCTCGAACGCGCTGACCCGGATGGTGCGAGCAGCCGGCAACGCAATCGCATTCCGGTCGCTCTCCGGCGCTTCGTGGCGCGAGCTCGTGCGTGAGGGCCTCGCGATGAAGCGCTCCCGCGAGCTGAGCTGGAGCCAGGTCGTGATGTCGGCCAATGCGCCGATGCTCTACCGGGCCGGCCTGCACGAAGGACGCGAGGACATCGGTGTCACCGCGAGCGGCCAGGTCGTCGGGCTGATCGACGAGCTGCCGACCTGCGCCGAGTTGATCAGCCGCATCGCGGCCGAAGCGGCGGACGTGCTCAGGAGGTTGGATGCCTGGAATCGTTGAGGGGCGCGTGGTGATCGTGACCGGCGCCGGACAGGGGTTGGGTCGCGCGCACGCGCTCGCGTTTGCCGAGCATGGCGCGCACGTGGTGGTCAACGACGTCGGCGACGCCACGCAGGAGGTGGCCGACGCGATCCTCGCCGCCGGCGGCTCGGCTGTGGCGTGCGTGGCCGACGTCGCCGACTGGAACGACGCCGAGCGGCTCGTGGGCACGGCCGTCGAGCGATTCGGGCGTCTGGACGTGCTCGTCAACAACGCCGGTGTCGTGCGCGACCGCATGCTCGTGTCGATGACCGAGGACGAGTGGGACGTCGTCGCCAGGGTCGATCTCAAGGGCCACTTCTGTCCGCTGCGCCACGCGGCCGCGTACTGGCGCGAGCGCGCCAAGGCGGGCGATCAGCTCCAGGCGCGAATCATCAACACCAGCTCTGGAGCCGGGCTGCTCGGGAGCGTCGGGCAGGGCAACTACTCGGCGGCGAAGGCCGGCGTGGCGGCGCTCACGATCGTCGCCGCCAAGGAGTTGGCGCGCTACGGGGTCACCGTCAACGCGATCGCCCCGGCGGCCCGCACTCCGATGACTGAGACGGTCTTCGCCGAGGTGATGCGCGCCCCCGACAGCGGCTTCGATGAGATGGATCCCGCCAACGTCTCGCCGCTCGTGGTGTGGCTCGGCAGCGTCGAGTCTGGCGCCGTCAGCGGGCGCGTATTCCTGGCCGAAGGCGGGGTCGTCGGCGTGGCGGACGGCTGGCAGCACGGCCCGCGGGTCGACCGTGGCTCGCGCTGGGAGCCCGCGCTCCTCGGCGACGTGGTCGCGCGGCTGCTCGACGAGGCGCCCGCGCCGGCGCCGGTGTACGGAGCGTAGGTCGATGGCCGAGGCATACATCGTCGACGCGGTGCGCACCCCGGTCGCCCGTCGTGATGGTGGACTGGCCGACGTGCACCCGGCCGATCTGGGCGCCCATGTGCTGCGCGCGCTGGTTGAGCGGACCGGAGTCGACCCGAGCGCGGTCGACGACGTCGTGTTCGGCTGCGTCGACACCCTCGGGCCGCAGGCCGGCGACATCGCGCGCACGTGCTGGCTGGCTGCCGGGCTGCCGGAGGGCGTGCCCGGCGTCACCGTCGATCGCCAATGCGGCTCGTCACAGCAGGCCGTGCACTTCGCCGCTCAGGGGGTGATGAGCGGCACGCAGGATCTTGTGGTCGCCGGTGGCGTGCAGCAGATGAGCGCGATCCCGATCTCGGCGGCGATGATCGTCGGTCAGCAGTTCGGCTTCAGCGACCCGTTCTCCGGCTCGGTCGGCTGGCTGGAGCGCTACGGCGAGCAGGAGATCTCACAGTTCCGGGCCGCCGAGCTGATCGCCGAGCGCTGGCGCATCGAGCGCGATCGTTTGGAGGAGTTCGCGTTCGAGAGCCACCGGCGCGCGCTCGAGGCGATCGATGCCGGGCGCTTCGAGCGCGAGATAGTGGCCCTTGGCGAGGTCTCGGCCGACGAGTGCCCTCGCCGCGACACGTCGCTGGAGAAGATGGCCACGCTGCCGCCGCTCGTCGACGGCGGCCGCGTCACGGCGGCGCACGCAAGCCAGATCTCCGACGCCGCCGCTGCGCTGCTGATCGCCTCCGAGGCGGCCGTGCGCGAGCACGGTCTCACGCCGCGCGCGCGCATCCACCACCTGTCCTGCCGCGGCGATGACCCGGTCCTGATGCTCACGGCGCCGATCCCCGCGACCCGCCATGCGCTGCGCAAGAGCGGGATGTCGCTCGAGCAGATCGACCTGGTCGAGATCAACGAGGCGTTCGCGCCGGTGGTGCTCGCGTGGCAGCGCGAGCTGGATGCCAACATGGCCAGGGTGAACGTCAACGGTGGCGCGATCGCGCTCGGACATCCACTCGGTGCGACCGGAGCGCGGCTGATGACGACCTTGCTGTACGAGCTGGAGCGGCGCGAGGCCCGCTACGGGATGCAGACGATGTGCGAGGGCGGCGGCCAGGCGAACGTCACGATCATCGAGCGACTCTGACCGCCTCGATGCCGGCGTCGGTGCAGCTGGACGACTTCGCCGAGCGCCGCGGAGTCGTAATGGTCACGGGTGGCAGCGGGGGCCTGGGGGCCGCGATCTGCCGGATGCTCGCCGAGCGCGGGGCGGACGTAGCCCTCAGCTACAGGTCGCGTCAACAGGCCGCCGAGCAGGTGGTCGCCGACGTACGTGCTCGCGGGCGGGCGGCGCTGGCCTGCCGGGTCGACCTCGCCGACGAGCGGTCCGCACGAAGCTTCGTCGAGGTCGCACTCGAGCGCTTCGGCAGCGTGCACACGCTCGTCCACGCCGCCGGTCCGCGTGTGACGCAGGTGCATTTGAGCAAGGTCGATCCGCCGCTGTTCCTCCGCCACCTGGAGCAGGAGGCGGCGGGCTTCTTCAACGTCGTCCAGCCCCTGCTGCCGGCGCTGCGAGAGCGGCGCGGAGCGATCGTCGCGGTGACCACCGCCGCCACACGTCGGTTTCCGGTTCGGGACGGCCTGTCGGCTGGACCGAAGGCTGCGGTTGAGGCGCTCGTCAGGGCGCTTGCGGTGGAGGAGGGCCGCTATGGCGTGCGCGCGAACTGCGTCGGGCCGGGCATGCTCACGGATGGCATGGCCGACGAGCTGATCTCATCCGGCGAGCTCGACGAGCGGGCGCTCGAGGCGGCGCGGCTCAGCATTCCCCTGCGCCGCTTCGGCCGCGCTGCGGACGTCGCCGAGGCCGTGTGCTTCCTCGCCTCCGACCGCGCTGGCTTCATCAGCGGGCAGATGCTCGACGTCGACGGCGGATATGCGGCGTGAGCCGGCTCGCGTGAGACGCGGACGCGGCTTGAGTCAGTAATTCGCCGCCGAGCGGATCGGTGCTGGCCCGGATGCAACTCGACGTTCCCCGGCGCATGATCTGGCCATGGCGCATGTTCTCGTTGCCCACGCCTCCAAGCGCGGCTCGACCGCGGAGATCGCGCAGGCGATCGCCGACGAGCTAGGGAAGGCCGGCCTGGAGGTCGACTGCAGAGCAGCCGGCGAGGTGGGCGGTCTCGATTCCTACGACGCGGTGGTGCTCGGCAGCGCCGTCTACATGAAGCGCTGGCAGGGCGACGCCAAGCACTTCCTGCGCAAGCATGCCGACGAGCTCGCCCGGCGGCCGTTCTGGGTGTTCAGCTCTGGTCCCGTGGGCGATCCGGAGAAGGCGCCCGACCCTTCGTGGCTCGAGCCACCGCGGATCGTCGAGCGCGCGAGCCAGCTCGGCGTTCGCGATCACGTCGTCTTCGGAGGCAGGGTTCCGCTGGAGGCGCGTGGCCCGATCGAGCGCGCGATGGTCAAGAACACCGCGGAGCAATACCGCGATCTACGCGACTGGGATGAGATCCGCGCGTGGGCGCGGCGCATCGCGCTCGAGCTGCGTGCGCCGGTGGCCACGGACGCAGCGACCGGATGATCTGAGCAACGCCGGTGGCTCGAGCGGCTGGATGACCTGAGCGGCTGGAGGATGGCTTCAGTCGCTGCGCGGTGACCACTGGAACGTGCGCGCCGCGATCAGCAGCGCAGCTATGCCCCAGGCGGCGATGATCAGCAGGTCACCGGCGGCGATGCCGGTCCCGTGTGCATGCGTGAACGTTCCCCGCAGCGCCTCGGCGAGGTGGCGGATGGGGAAGACCGTGGCTATGTTGCGCAGCAGCTTCGGGATCTGGCTTTCGGGGACGAACACGCCGGAGATGAAGTAGAGCGGCAGCACCGTGATGTTGATCGCGGGCGCCGCGGCTTCGGCGTTGGAGATGCGCGTGGAGATGGCGAACGCGATGCACGAGAAGGCCGCGGCGCCCACGACGACCGACACGATCAGCCCCGGCATCGTCGACTGGGGAACGGGCACGTTGTAGAGGAGCTTGCCCAGCACCAGCAGCAGCGCCGAGAGCGCGACAGCGACCACGACGCCTACCACTGCGCGACTGCCGATCACGATGCTCGTGGGCAGCGGCGTGCCGCGCAGGCGCTTGAACTCGCCGTTCTCGCGCTGCGTGACGATCGTCTGCGTGAGGTTCACGAACGTGGCCGAGATGATCCCGAGCGCCATGATCCCGGGCACGTAGAAGGTGGTGATCTTGATCCGCCGGCCGTCGACGACGGTAGTGCCCTTGAAGATCGTCGCGAAGATCACGAGGAACACGATCGGCATCAGCAACGTGAAGTAACGCGACTGGGGATTGCGCCAGAAGCGCGAGAGGTCCGAGCGGAACTGGTGCGCGAACACGCCCCCGCGGCTCATTCCGGCTGCTCCTGCTGTCCGTCGGTGAGCCGCAGGTAGACGTCCTCGAGCGTCGGGCGGCCGACCGTCAGATCACCCAGATCCTCGCCGCGAGCGAGCGCCCACCCCGTGAGCGCGTGAAGTGCGTGTGCCGGCTCGCGCACGCTCACGTGAGCGCGGCCATCCTCGCGCAGCTGCGCGGTCGCTGCCAGCTCTGCGGGGAGCTCCGACACGGTCGTGCCCGCCGGCAGTGCGAACGAGATGTCGCTCAGCTCGCGGTCACGCCCACCGAGCGTCGCAGGTGTGCCTTCCGCGACGATCTTCCCGGCGACGATCACGGCCACGTGGTCGGCGAGCGTCTGCGCCTCGTCCATGTAGTGCGTGGTCAGGAAGATCGTCTTGCCCAGCTCGCGGAGGTTCGCGATCACCTCCCACGCGTGGTGGCGCGCGGACGGATCGAAGCCGGTCGTCGGCTCGTCGAGGAACACGAGCTCGGGATCGCCGATCAGCGCGAGCGCCACGTCCAGGCGTCGCAGCTGTCCGCCGGAGAGCTGGTTGGTGCGCGCGTCGCGCTTGTCCGCCAGACCGACCAGCTCGATCGTCTCGCCCGCTCCTCGCGGGTGCGGGTAGTAGCCCGCGTAGAGCTCGACCAGCTCGCGGACCGTCAGCTCTGCGGGCATCGTGCACGACTGCAGCACCAGCCCGATCCGTGAGCGCCAGCCGCCGTCGGCCGACGCCGGGTCGCGATCCAGGACGCTGACCTCGCCCGAGTCGCGCGGCCGGTAGCCCTCCAGGATCTCGACCGTCGTCGTCTTGCCCGCGCCGTTGGGCCCGAGAAACGCAAACACCTCCCCCCGACTCACCTCGAGGTCGATCCCGCGAACCACCTCGTGCTCGCCGTAGGACTTGCGCAACCCGCTGGCGGCGATCACCGATGGCGCGCTGGATCGGGCTGCGGTCACCTACGCCACCGTACTCTCGTGCGCCAGCCGAGCATCAGGAGTTTTCCGTAGAGGTCGTCGGAAATCCACCGCCGGGCGCGACGCGATTGGCTCTTGTCCGGTCTGCCTGACGCCGATACATAAGGGTGAGCCCCTCGCTCGACAAGTTCCGGCTGAACAGGAAGCTCATGGCGTATACCGCCGCCGCCATGTACGGGGGCGCGGCCTTCGACGGCTCCATCGAGGGCTTCCTTCCGGGGGACCCCAGCTTTGCGATCGCTCCAGTCCTCGTCTCCATCGCGGCGACCGCGGTGCTGATCCTCATCGGACCGCGGCTCCCGCGCTGGGCGCTCGCGCCGCTCGGTCCGATCGGCGTCGTCCTGATCGCCTACGCGTTGACGACGACGCCCGGCGCCGGCGACGGCGCGGTCCTCTACGTGTGGCCCGTTCTCTGGACCACGTTCTTCTTCGGCCGTCGCGGGGCGATGTCGATCGTCGTGTGCGTCGGCGTGGCTCACGCCGTCACGCTGTTGTTGCTGCCGGCCGCGAGCAGCTATCCCGGCCGCTGGGTGGACGTCATGGTCTCCGTGTCCGTCGTGTCCGTCGTCACCCTGACGCTCGTGCATCGCAACGACCTGCTGCTCAACCAGCTGGTGGACGAAGCACGGACCGATGCCCTCACCGGCCTTCTCAACCGGCGCGGCTTCGACGAGCGGGCCTCGCTCGAGCTCGCGCACGCCAGGCGCGAGGCCAGCTCGATCGCCCTGATCACGTTTGACGTCGACTACTTCAAGCGGATCAACGACGAGCTGGGCCATGAGATCGGCGACCGGGTTCTCGCCCGGATAGGTGCGCTCCTGACGGCGCAGTCCAGGGACATAGACGTGGCCGCCCGCTTCGGCGGCGACGAGTTCGTCGTCCTGCTGCCCGGCAGCACCAGCGCTGACGCGGAGCGCCTCGCAGAGCGCGTTCGGGGCGCGCTCGAGGCGGAGGACCCCGCTGGGCTGGGGGCAGTGCCGATGAGCGCCGGGATCCTCAGCGCTGTTGCGCCAAACGACATCGAGGCGATGCTGCACGGCGCCGACGCCGCGCTGTACGAGGCCAAGCGCACCGGTCGCGATCGCACCGTGGTCTCCGAGCGAGTCAACCCCGGCTATAGCTCAGCGGTGGCTGGGTAGGCCGCCAGCGCGTCGTCCAGGCTCGCCCGGTTTACGTGGGCTTGACAATTGGACACATGTATAGGGAGTAATCAACAAATACTGGACACGTGGTACCCGGGAGGCGATCGCCCGGTCGATAGAAGTGTGCCTGCGCAATGGGCCGGCGGGGATGACGGGCCAAAGCGCGGTCTGCTTCAGATCTTTTCCATGGCTCGACCGGCAGGTGGCAGAGCTGCTGCTCGCCGCGCACGGGCTACCCACGACTCCACGGAAGGATTTTCACGTGATCGCATTCTCTTCTCGCCGGCTTCTGGCCACCGGGCTTGCCGCGCTCGGGCTGCTCGTGTCACTCGGGCTGCCGGGCGGCATCGCATCGGCGCGCGCATCGACCTTGAACCTCGAAACGCTCACCGGCGCCGAAGCCGAGAAGATGTTGGAATCGGGCGAAGTGACCTCGGTGGAACTCGTCAAGGAGTATCTCGCGCGGATCGCCGCGCTGAACAAGGCCGGCCCGGGCATCAACAGCGTCACGCAGATCAACCCGAACGTGATCGCGGAAGCCAGGCAGATCGACCATGAGCGCGCGAAGCACGAGAGCCTCGGCCCCGCGATGGGGCTGCCGATCCTGCTCAAGGAAATCATCGACGCGACGCCGATGTACACCTCGGCCGGCGACTGGGCGCTGCGCGAATCCTTCCCCGAAGTCGACTCGGGCGTAGCCAAGGAGCTGCGCGCGCACGGGGTGATAATCCTCGGCAAGGCCGGCCTGTCCGAGTGGGCCAACAGCTTCGGCAGCCAGCCCTCTGGCTTCGGCAACCTCACCGGTCAGGTGCTGAGCGCGATCGACGCCGCCGAGGGCCCGAGCGGCTCCTCCTCCGGCTCCGCGGCGGATGCCGCCGCCGGGTTGGCGTCGCTGACGATCGGCACGGAAACGTCGGGGTCGATCATCAGCCCGTCGACGATGCAGAGCGACGTCGGCCTGCGGCCGACGCTCGGGTTGGTGCCGGGCTACGGCATTGCTCCGATCGACGCATCTCAGGACACGGCCGGCCCGATCGTCAAAGACGTTCCGGACGCCGCGATCACGCTGCAGTCGATCGCAGAGGTCACCGGCTCGGACCCCGAAGCCAACGCCGAGTACGAAGCCATCATGGGCACCGAATATCTGAAAAACGGTGACATCCAGCCGGCTCCGTTCACCACGCTGCCGAACTACCTGTCAGCGCTGACCACGAGCTTCGTCGAGGGCAAGCGCATCGGCTACAACGGCAACACCTGCACGCCGCAGCCGACGTGCACCCTGACCACGGGCGAGGAAGCCAACGAGAAGGCCGTCAAAGCCCTCGAAGCGGCGGGCGCGATCATGGTCGAAGACAAAGCCACGACCGTCACGGGCCTGCCGGCCCTGCCGGCGCACTACGAGGAACACGCGACGATCGACGACTACTACAAACACCTCGGGGCGGCCGCACCGGTGAAAAGCCTGGTGCAGGAGGTCGAAGTCGACAACGGCGACCCGCAGGAGGGCTTGAAGTTCGGCAACTCCCAGCACGCGGCCGAGTCGCTTGCGGAAGACACGCCTGGCGGTGCCAACCAGCTGGCATATGACAAAGCTCTCCCGGAACGCAAGAAGATCTACCACGAAGCGATCGAAAAGATGATGAATGAACCCAGCGGTGGAGGCGGCCCCGTGATCGCGGTGCTCGGCTCGGTCCCGGACGGTCCGCAGGCGGGCGACCCGGAGATCACGATCCCGATGGGCTACACCAGCACGCAGCGGCGCGCAGTGGCCGTCGACATCAGCGGCGGCGCCTACGACGACCTCAACCTGCTCGGCGTGGGCTATGTGGTCGAACAGGGCACGAAACTGCACCAGCCGCCCGCGACGGTCGACCCGGCGATGTACCGCTGCGCCGAAACGGTGCCCGCGGAGCCGTTCGCCGAACGGGGCCACTGCAACCCGGACTACCAGTCGGTCAAAGAACTGCCGGGCGTCCTCAGGGTGAGCACGCCGTTCTCACTGGAAACCACCTCAGCGACGAGCCTCGAGGCGTTGATGAGCGAAGGCAAGCTCAGCTCCAAAGAACTGGTGCGCGCCGAGCTCTACCGGATCGCGCTCGCCAACGCCCAGGGCCCGGCGATCCAGGCGGTACGCGACATCAACACGAACGCGCTCGCGGAAGCGGTCGCAAGCGACCGCGCGAGGGCGAAGTCGAAAGCGCCGCTGCTCCCCCTGGAGGGCATCCCGGTGCTCGTGGACGACTCGATCAACGCCCTGGGTCTGCCGACGAGCGGCGGGTCGATCGCGTTGCAGGAAAACCTGCCGGCCGCGGACGCGACGATCGTCGCCAAGCTGAAGGCCGCCGGCGCGATCGTCCTCGGCGACACGAACACCACGGAGCTGGGAGGAACCTTCGGCACGAACATGCCGCAGGGTTACTCCTCGCTCGGTGGCCAGGTGCTGCTGCCATCCGACACCAACAAGACGCCGGGTGGATCCTCAGCCGGCTCGGCGGTGGCGGTGTCCGCAGGATTCGCGCCGCTGGCAGTGGGCATGGAGACCTCGACCGAAGCGGCGCAGATGATCCTGCCCGCCGGTAACGCCGGGGTCGTCGCGCTGAAGCCGACGGTTGGGCTCGTCAGCCGCACGGGCGTGCTACCGGTCGCCAAGTCGCAGGACTCGCCGGGCCCGATCGGCCAGACGGTGAGCGACGTGGCGACCGAGCTCGGCGTGCTCGCCGGGCCCGATCCCAGCGATCCGATCACGGAGACTCAGCCGAGCCCCGTGCCGAACTACACGGCGGGCCTCTCGCCCAGCGCGCTGAGCGGCAAGAAGATCGCGGTGCTCTCCAGCACGACTGTGCCCTACCCGGAAGCGGTCAGCGAGCTCACCACGCTCGGCGCCGCGACCACAGTAGTGACGCCCGGCGCGGCCACAACGGCGCCGAGCATCATCCCGTATGAATTCCACGCTGGCCTGGACTCGTACCTGTCGAGCACGACAGGCACCGGTCCCAAGTCGCTGCAGCAGGTGATCGAATACAACAACGCCAATCCCGTCGAGGGCCTGAAGTTCGGACAGACCGGGCTGCTCGCCGCGGAGGCCGTGGAATACACCAACCCGACGACGACGGCCACCTACGAAGAAAGCCTCACGAAAGGCCAGACCCAGGACCGCGCCGTGATCAACAGCATCCTCGAAGCTGGGGGCTACTCCGCGATCATGGTCCCGAGCGGCAACGCCCTTGTGGGCATCGCCGACCGGGCCGGCTATCCGGTGCTGACGATCCCGGCTGGGTACGCCGCCGAGAACAGCTCGACGGGCGGCGACCCGATCGGGGTCGATTTCATCGGCACGGCCTTCAGCGAGGCTCAGCTCCTGGAAGATGGCTACGCGCTCGAACAGGGACTGAAAGCGCGCCAGACGGGCCCGGCGTACATGAAATCCCTGGGCAACCCCAGCTTCTCCGGGGCGCCGAGCGAGACCAACCAGAGCATGTGGCGCTGCGTGCCGGACAGCGCGTTCTACAAGCCCTACGCCTGCAACCCGGGCGAAATGAGCAAATAGGCCGCGTCTGAAGCAAGCCACGTCTGAAGCCAGCTCCCCGACCTCCCGCTGAAGGGGTCGGGGAGCTGCTTCGCGTCAAAGCATGTGACGCGTGGTGTTGCGTATCTGCTTCTATCTAGGAATATAAGCGTTAGTGCTATCGTTTTGAGTGTGAGCGTCAGCGCTGACCTGATAGCTATCGTCCGGCAGCGTGCCGGGATCTCCCAGCGGGAGTTGGCGCTGAGGATCGGCGTCCCCACCTCTACGATTACCCGCTGGGAGTCCGGCGAGCACATGCCCTCGCTCGAGAAGCTGCGCGCGGCCGCGCGCGCCTGCGGGCTGGACGTGACAATCGGCCTCGCGAATCTCGATGACTCCTACGCGCCCGATATCGCGGGGCAGCTCGCGCGGTCACCGACCGCTCGTGTGTGCCACCTCGCCGCCGGCAGCGACCCGCTGTCAGTGGCGGTCGCCCTGCACCGTGAGCGAGTCCGCTACGTGTTGATCGGCGAGGTGGCGGCCGCCGCACGCGGCTGGCCGATCGCGCTGTCAAGAGGTGAGTACCTCATCGTCCCGGAGGACGCGCCGCGCAACCTCGTGCGCCTGGATGCCGCTGCAAAGCTCCTGGGGGTCACAGAGCGCCAAGTCGAGGATCTCTACGGCGGCCTGGATCTCACATGGCGCTGGAGCCTTCCCGGCGGCGGCAGCCTCGCCGCTGCGCTCAGACCGGCAGGGACCCGCGGTTACAGCGACCTTCGGCGCGGTGCCGAGCTGATCGCGCTGAACGGCACGGTGCTCGAGCTCGCCTGCTTGCGAGATCTCATCCGTATCGCGGACGCCAGTCCCCGCTCGGAGCGCCGCGCGTACCTGCCGGCTCTGTGGGCGACGCTCGAGCAGACAGAACGCTCCGGCGGGCGGGAGCGGAGCGCCGCGTGAGCGAGCGTCCCACAGACGCGGCCCGCACCTCACTGTTTGGAGTCCTCGAGCGCCTTGCCGTGCACTACATCGTGATCGGCGGTGCCGCGGCGGAAGCGCGTGGGTGGAGAGGCCGAACGCTTGACGTCGACGTCGTGCCCGCGAGCGACCCTCAGAACCTCGATCGTCTCGCGAGCGCGCTCAACGAGCTGGACGCCCGGATGGCAGGCGTGAGCGACGCACCGGATGGTCTCAGGGTGCCGGGCGGCTTCGACCGTCGGCTGCTGGCGTCCAGCACGGTCTGGAACCTGACGACAGCGCACGGCCCGCTGGACATCACTTTCAAGCCATCTGGCACCGACGGTTACGAGGACCTCGCGCGCCAGGCGACTCGCCTACAGATCCCGGGTGCCGCGCAGCCAGTTCTCGTCGCCTCCAGCAAAGACATCATTCGGAGCAAGACCGCCGCTGGACGCGCAAAGGATCTCGCCGTCCTGCCGGCACTGCGAGCCGAGCTGGACGGCGGCAAGGAATAGACCCCCGGATCTACTCAACGCTCGCCGGCGTTGTTGCTCAGTGCTTCTTGTGTCCGCTGCCCGCGGGCATCCGCCTGAGCGTGATGCGCTCCACGAAGGCGCGCGGCAAGCCGCCCGGCATTGTCTTGCTGGGTAGGATCATCTCGATTCGAAGCAAGACGGTGACGCTGGCGCGCTTGCCCGCCAGCCTGCCGAGCGCGCGAGCGTTGAGACGCAGTCCGAGCTTCAGCTTGCCGGCCGCGACGCCGCGCTTGACGACGTAGGCCAGCGGCGTGAGTCGCACGACCTTGATCCTCGCGTGGCTACGGCGTGAGGCCACCGAGGCCTTCAGGCCGCTGGCCGCCTGCTTGATGACTTCTTCATGCTGCTTGAGCAGCTTGCTCAGCGCGTCGAGCTCCTTGGTGGCTTCGTCGGCCAGCTTCTGGCCCTTCGCCTGGCTGGTGGGTTCGGTCGTCTTGAGCAGTTCCACCGCGTGCTCGTCGAGCTTTTCGATGGCCTGGTCTTCGCGCCCTGCCTTGCTGGTGCCTTCGATCGCGTCCTTCGTGAATTCGGACTGCGTCTTGAGCATCTTGGTGATCGATTCGGTCGTCTCGGCCGCGTCCTTCAGCAGCCGCTGGCCTTCGCCCTGTTCGCTCGGGGTGGGGCCTTTTGCGAGCTCCTGCGCCCGCTGATTGAGCGCTTCCACGCTCTGGTTCATTTCGGAGAGGGCCTTGGCGTTCTGCGCGCCCGAGAGGTCCACCTCGCCGACGAGCGCCTCCGTGAGCCCGAGGTCGATCGCCGAGGCGCCGTCGAGCCCTTCCGTGGGCGCCGGGAGTGTCAGCGCGGTCGGCAGTGGGTGAGGGTCGCTGCCCTGAGCGGTGGCTTCGACGGTCGTGCCCGCGATCGGCACCTGCGTTTCGAGCCCTATTTCGTTGGGGTACTGGCCGGGCTGCCCCGGGGGAGCTTCGGCTGAGGTTTCGTCCGGTCCGGTGCCCAGGAACTGCGTCTGCCCCACGCTTCCAACATGCCGGGCGTCTCCACCGTAGGTGGCCGTGATCGACGGCAGGCCGCTGTCGGCGGTCTCATACACGAGCGTGCAGCTGCCCACCGCGGGCGAGCCCGGCGTGGGCGCCAGCGAGCAGCTCGCGCCGCTGGTGAAGCCACCGCTCGTGGTGGTGAACGTCACCGTTCCGGTGGGTGTCACCGGCGTGCCCGTCCCACCGTCGCCGACCGAGGCCACGCACGTGTTCTCCGACGTTGCGAATTCGTAGTCGCAGACCACGCTCGTGCCCGTGGGCCGCTTTGCCGCCTTTTCGGCTTCTTCCTTCTTCTTGGCGGCTTCTTCTTCGCTGGATTTCGCGGAAGTCGTCTGTTCGGCCCAGAAGCCGCTGCCCGATTCGCTGTATCCGACCGAGTTGAACGTGCCGTTGCCACCGAGGTGGCCGCTGCCGAGAATCGAGAGGTGCAGCGTGTCGTAGGCGGTGTAGCCGCCCTCTTTCAGCGTGTCCTGGACAAGCGACCCGCTCTCGACGCCTTCCATCACGAAGGGGGTGCCCTCGACTTCGGCCGTCCCCGAGAAGGCCCCGCTCGACATGTTCATCTGGGTGACCGTGTAGGTGCCGTTTGCTGGCTCCCTGTTGCCTTCACCGTTCAGGTACCCGGTGCTCCAGCTGCCCAGCAGGTTGTAGGAGGGGGCTTCCGCCGCCGCCGCGTCTGCAACCGCGCCAGCCAGGAAGGTCGCCGTGATCGCACCGCCGAGGGCGAGGCATCCGAGCGTCGTTCTCCACACACGTATGAACACCGAGTCTCCTTCGCGTCAGAATGGCGGGCGATAGTTGCATAGGTCCCGCTCGCTTCGTGGCCGAGGTGCCAATTTGCTACGTAGTCAATACGTATCTGATCAAGAGCCATCGACGCCCATGGCGACTCTCGCCCGCGAGCTTCACGAGCCGCACGTCGCGCTGGACGGCTGAGCCGGTCGCTAGATTGAGCAGCCGATGCCGCCCGATCTAGGAGCCGCCGTCAGCGCCACCGGGCTCGTGAAGTCCTACGGCTCGGTGCGGGCGCTCGTCGGCGTCGACCTCGAGGTCGCGCCCGGAACCGTGATGGGGCTGCTCGGTCCCAACGGCGCCGGCAAGACGACGATCATCCGCATCTTGACGACCCTGCTGAGGCCCGACGCGGGGAGCGCTCGGGTCGCGGGACTCGATGTCGTCAGCGACGCGGCGGCGTTGCGCGAGCGGATCGGGCTCGCCGGGCAGTACGCCGCCGTCGATGAAAACCTGACGGGGCTCGAGAACCTCACGATGGTCGGGCGCCTGTACGGGGAGTCGCGCGCGCGGGCCAAGCGGCGCGGCCACGAGCTGCTCGAGCGCTTCGAATTGCTCGACGCCGCCAAGCGCCCCACGAAGACCTATTCCGGCGGCATGCGCCGGCGGCTCGACCTGGCGGCCGCGCTGGTGGCCAAGCCGCCGGTGCTGTTCCTCGACGAGCCGAGGATGCGCTTGGGGGGTATCTAGCTGACCTGCTTATTGTACGGCGCTGACCGGCGTACCCGCGCGTTCGTGGATCGTGCCGGCCGGCGTTGCGTCGGCTTGTGGTGCTGCGCTGCCGGTCGCGCTGTACAGCTGCGTCTCGGACGGTCTCATATGGCGATCAACCCCAGCTCGTCAAGGTGCCGGGCGCACCGCGACGCCACGACGTGCTCGCCCTGAACGACCGCGACGCCGTGGCGCTCGAGGTCAGCGATGGCGTCGCTCAGCGCCAAGGGCTCTACGTTGTCGAGCTCGGGTTCAAGCTCGGTGCGCGACCATCGCTCGTCGTGGTCGTCGCGTAGGAGCTGTAAAACGATGGCGCGCTCGGCGATCCGAGGGTTGGAGGGCAGGCGGGAATGCTCGGTCATGGGGACCCTTTCCTGGTGGCGGACACGAACCAGTCGGATGAGCGAGACGGGGATCAGGCAGGTGAACTTGACCGTGTTCCAGAACGCGAGCAGCACGATCAGATCGACCCAGCCCGGCCCGCCTTTGCGGACGACTGTGGCTGTGGCCAGCATCAGCAGGCCGTAGAGGGCGGCGGCGGCCAGGCCGACGAGCGGTCCCCACTTGATGCCGGTGCGGGTATGCACGCGCCGGATGAGGATGTTGCTGGGCGCGAAGCGCCGGAACAGGTTGTGGAGGCGGGCGCTGATTGCCCAACTGGCTGCGAAGATCATGATGGTCTCTCTCTGCTCAGACGCCGAAGCGTCGTTTACCGGATGGCAGTCCGGAGAGAGATGGCGACCCTGACGCTGGGTCAGGGTGCGGCGTCCACGGGACGCGAGATATTCACTGCCGCTACTCAGGATAGCGCCGTTGGCGGGCGGATAGAACCGGCAAGCGTCCCGCACTGCTGCGCGGAATCATGCCAGTGGCAGCGCGGCTGCTACCCGACGGCCACCGGCGCTGCTGGTCGGTCACACCGTCGCGGGCCAATACCGAGTAGAACAATCGTCCAGAGGTATACAATCTCGTCACATCTGGACTCTGGCTTCTGATTCAATACTCGGCAACTTTCGACTGGAAGGTGGCGATCGCACGACCTTGTGGAAGCACCGACTTGCGGGGGAATGCCCCGGATGCTCAGCCGGCAACGGCAGTGGTCTTGCGGGCGCTGGCGACGGGCCGTGACGTGAGCAGTCGAGCCTCATCGCTGCAGCAGGATCGCGCCGGTTTGGCCGAGCGATTCCGAGCGCGCCAGCCCGAGATCGAGACGGCGGTCTTGGCGCTGGTCGAACGTATGATCACTCAGGTCGCCGCTGACTACGACCGCGAGCTTGAGGAAGCAGAACGCTCGCCTGAGCAGCGTCGCGCCGAGCGTGTGCAGAGACTGCTGGATGGCGTGCCGGTCGACGTCGGAGAGTTCGGCTATGAGCTCGATGCCTGGCATGTCGGCGTGATCGCCACAGGCGCGAACGCGGAGAAGGCCGTCCGGGGCCTGGCGGTCGCGCTCGGTCGCGAACTGTTCGTACTCACGCGTGATGGGGAGGTGTCGGCGTGGCTTGGCGGAAAGCGCAAGCTCATGACTGTGGATGTCGAGCGGGCTCTCTCGGCACAGCGACTCGCAGACGTGTCGCTCGTGATCGGCGAGATGGCACGAGGAGTCGAGGGTTGGCGCCTGACCCACCGCGAGGCACAGGCCGCGCTGCTGGTCGCCCGGCACAGGCCACCACGCAGGCTCACGCGTTATCAAGACGTCGCGCTCGAGGCCGCAGCGCTGCAGGACGAGGCGCTGGCGCACTCGCTGATCGAGACGTATCTGTCCCCGCTCGACGATGGGCATGGGGGCGGCACCGGGCGGCGCAGGATGCTGCGCGCGTTCTTTGAGGCCGAACACAACGTCTCCTCAGCCGCCGCCGGGCTCAAAGTCGACCGCAGTACCGTCCGGCGCTGGCGCCACGACATTGAGCAGCGACTGGGCTGCCGGCTGCACGAACGCCGAGCCGAGATCGAGCTCGCGCTGCGCCTCGAGGAGTTGTGCGCGCCCGGCGGTGCCGAACGCGCACCTGCTGAGCACTCGGTCTGAAAACTTCCCGGCGTCTTCGCGCAGCGATGTCGCGATGTGGTGCATCGGATCTCGCCGAATGCCCCACATTGGTGTAGCGCGCGACGCCCAGCACTGTTTGACTTCCCCCAAATCAGTCCCGTCTCCGCGCGGGCACGGTCAAGCAAAGGGGAAGAACGCATGAGGGTCCTGCACTTCAGTCCGGTACCGCAAGCCCAGCGCGGCGAGCGCAACGACAGACGTCAAACAGGCTGGTTGGCTTGCATGGTCGTCCTCGCCGCTGCCGTGCTGGGGTGCGTTCTTCCGCAGGCTGCAAGCGCGGCATCGGGGTTTGCGCTTTCCAGCGCGGTCAAGCCATACGCCCTCTGTCGCGAACCGGCGACGACTGAAGACGCCTCATGCGAAGCCATCGACTCCCCAACCGTCCCGTCCACGTCCGCCGCCGCCACGGGACCGGAACTCGAAGGTTCGGGAGAACTGGGCGGCTTCGATCCGAAAGACCTCCATGAAGCATACAAACTGCCCGAATCGGGCGGCAAAGGCGTCACCGTCGCGATCGTGGATGCGTTCAACGACCCCTACGCGGAATCTGACCTCGAAAAATACCGCGAAAAATACAAAGTCGATTACGAAAGCGGCGTGACCGCGTGTACCGAAGCCAACGGCTGCTTCAAGAAGGTCAACCAGAAAGGCGAAACGAAAAACTATCCCGAAAATGAACCCGGCTGGAGCGGGGAGATATCGCTCGATCTCGACATGGTCTCGGCCGCGTGTGCTGAATGCAAAATCCTGCTGGTCGAGGCAAGTGGGGAAGGGATCGCCAATCTCGGTCCTTCTGATGAAGAGGCCGAAGCACTCGGCGCGAACGTGGTGAGCAACAGCTGGAACAACGGCTTCGAGGGTCCCGAAGCGGGGGAAATCCACGAATCCGAAGAGAACGAACGCAATAAATACTTCGATCACGAAAAAATCCCGATCCTGTTCGCCGGAGGCGACTACGGCTACTCGGTCCGCTACCCCGCCGTGTCTCGCTATGTCATCGCCGTGGGCGGTACCAAACTCACCAAGTCTGAAACCACGCGCAAATGGACCGAGGAACCTTGGTCGGACACCGAATATGGGTATCGACAGAAGGGTCGCGGCACCGGCAGCGGTTGCAGCCTGTACCAGACGAAGCCAAAATGGCAGACCGACACAGCCTGCAAAAAGCGCATACAGAACGATGTCGCTGCGGACGCCGCGCCGCAATCGCCCCTATCGGTCTACGACACGTACGCCGGCGGATGGGAAAACTCCGGTGGCACCAGCGCCTCGTCGCCCTTCATGGCCGGCGTCGAGGGACTCTCGACGAGCTATGCCCGGACGCTCGGAGCGGAAGCCTTCTACCGTGCCGGGGAGAAAGGGTTGCTGTTTGACGTCACCAAAGGAAGCGACGGCACCTGCACGCCACCCGCTGAAGATGAATATTGGTGCACCGCTGAGGTGGGTTACGATGGCCCGACCGGCTGGGGTACGCCCGATGGTGCCCTCACGCTGACAGGCGCACCTTACGTCACCACGGGATCGGCCACAGGCGTGAGCGAAACCGAAGAGACGCTGCATGGCACGGTGAATCCCGAAGGCACCGAAACGAAATACTACTTCGAATACGGTACGACCAAATCATATGGCTCGAAAACGGCCGAAGCGAGCGCCGGTTCGGGGACGAGCCCCGTCGAAGAGACTAAAACCATCACCGGGCTCACGGGCGGGACCACCTATGACTACCGCATCGTCGCAACCAACACCCACGGGACCGTCGATGGGGCCAATGTGGAATTCAAAACGCTGAAGAAACCGACCGTGGAAACCAAGGCGGCGACCAGTGTGACCCCCGTTGGAGCCACGCTGAACGGCACCGTCAACCCGAACGGCTCCGAAACGAAATACTACTTCGAATACGGCACCACGGAATCGTACGGCACCAAAACGGCCGAAGCGAGCGCCGGCGCGGGCACGACCGCGATCGAAGAGAGCAAAGCCATCACCGGGCTGGAACCGGAAACGACCTATCACTTCCGGATCGTGGCCGTCAACAAAGCCGGCACCAGCGACGGGGCCGGTAAGGAATTCACGACCCTGAAAAAGCCGACCGTGGAAACCAAAGCGGCGACCAGCATAACCGCTTTTGGCGCGACGCTGAACGGCGCCGTCAACCCGAACGGCTCGGAAACCAAATACTACTTCGAATACGGCACCACCGAAACGTATGGCACGAAAACCGCCGAAGCGAGCGCCGGCTCCGGCACGAGCAGTGTCGAAGAGAGCAAAGCCATCAGCGGTCTCGTGCCCGAAACGACGTACGACTTCAGGATCGTCGCGACGAACTCCGGCGGCACGGTCTACGGCGCGAATCAAAAATTCACGACGCTCGAATCGGCGCCGGTCGTCGTCACCGACGCGGCGACGAGCATCACCGATACCGGAGGTACGCTGAAGGGCACCGTGAATCCGGAGGGTAAAGAAGCGAAATACTACTTCGAATACGGAAAGACGGTCTCGTACGGCACGAAAACCGCCGAAGCGAGCGCGGGCTCGGGTAAACTCGCCGTCGAAGAGAGCAAAGCGATCACCGGCCTCGAACCGGAAGTGACGTACGACTACCGGATCGTGGCGAAAAACTCCTTCGGGACGACCGACGGGACCAATCACACGTTCACGACGCTCGCGCCGACGTGGTCCCTCCAGTCGCCCGCCAAACCCACCGGGGCGCTTGAAAGCATCTTCTTTAGGGACTCCTGTCCTTCATCGACGAGTTGCATGGCTGTCGGTGAATACGAGAACAGCGAAGGCGACTATCTCGCCTTGACCGAGCAGTGGAACGGCACTGAATGGAAAGTCTTGACTACGCCCAACCCGGCTGGGACCGAGGAAAGCTACCTCCAGGGTGTGTCGTGTACCTCCAGCGAAGCCTGCACCGCGACCGGCGGCTACTACAACAGCGAAGGCAAACTCCTCAGCCTGGCCGAGCGCTGGAACGGTACCGAATGGAAAATCCAGACGACGCCGAGCCCGACGGGCGCGCTATCCACCGTCCTGCACGTGGTCTCCTGCAAGTCCTCGACCGAATGCACAGCGGTCGGCAGGTACGAGGACAGCGAAGACGTCTTTCTCGCCTTGGCGGAGCGTTGGAACGGGACCGAATGGAAAGTCCAGACGGTGCCCAACCCCACCGGAACGAAAGAAAGCCTCTTCAAAGGGGTGTCGTGTACGTCATCGACCTTCTGCAGCGCGGACGGATGGTACGTGAACAGCTCGGACGACACTGTCACGCTGGCGGAGAGCTGGAACGGCACCGAATGGAAAGTCCAAACGACCCCGAACGAGGCGGGCGCCACGGCCAGCAAATTGAGTGGCGTGTCGTGCACGTCGTCAACGGCGTGCGAGGCCAATGGCTGGTACGTCAACAGCGAAGGTTTTGAATTCGCTCTGGCGGAGAGCTGGAACGGCACGGAATGGAAACTTCAGACGGTGCCGAATCCAAGCGGAGCCATCGACAGCATCATCGACAACATCTCGTGCTTCTCATCGACCGATTGCGTCGCCAGCGGCGTGTATGAGAACAGCTCGGATACCGATGTCACCCTGGCCGAGCATTGGAACGGGACGGAATGGAAAGTTCAAACGACGCCCAACCCGGCCGGAGCCGTGTTCAGCGAGCTCGAAGGAGTGTCGTGCTCCGCGGCTGCAACATGTACGGCGAGTGGAGTCTCTGAGAACAGCGAAGACCGCGACGAAGCCATCGCGGAGAGGTCGTCGTAACGGCGAGCCCTCCGGCAGAGAAGAACCATGCGCACCAGTCCCCCAGGCACCTGGCCCCCAGGCACCTGGGGGACTGCGGCACCACCCGTTTACGACCCATTGGCGAGCCATTTGACAGGCCCTCTCCTATGTGGTATAGGATAGCCCCATGGCTGTGACGCAGCACTCGGGAGATCCCCGGCGGCGCTGCCGCGGATGGGTTGTACGCGGCGTCCTCTTTCTGCTCCCCACCGCGGCCCTCGCCGTCTCTGGCGCAACCCTACCGGCCTCCGCACTCGCCGCAACGTCGCCGTCAGTCGAAAGCCTGTCAGCGTCGAACGTCACGCAGGACAACGCGACGGTTGAAGCACGGGTCAACCCACAGGGTCTTGAAACCACATATGAACTGTTCATGCCGGAGGACCCGTGCAATGTGCCAGACGAATGCATCCGGGTGCATGTGGTTCTCGCACAGGGAAGCATCCCCGCGACCGCGCCAGACGAATCAATCGGCGTCAACTTGGCGAGCAAGGACGTGTCAATGGAAGCTGGCGAACAGTATGGAGTTGCGATTATCGCCAAAAACTCCGCCGGCACCGTAGAGGAACACTTCACTTTTAGAACGCCCTCAAAGGACGCAACGTCACCTTCGCCGCCATCGATCGACAGCGAGTCGGTCTCAAACGTCACCGAACATGACGCGACGCTGGAAGCACAGATCGACCCCAACGGTCTCCAAACGGCCTACGAGTTCCAGATCGACACGAACGGCAGCTACAACTACACGAAACCCGCCTGTCCGCTTGGGGCATGCGAAGCGATCAGCGTGGGGGAACCCCTGCCGGCCGGGTTGGTGGAGCCGCATCCCGAATCCATCCCGGCGGGGTCCGACGCGCGAACCGTCAGCCTCGACCTGGCGAGCATCGGGGCGACCCTTCAGCCCGCCACGACGTACCACTACCGGGTAATTACCTCAAACGGCAGCGGTCCGACGGTCGAAGGTCCCGACCAGACGTTCACGACGCCCACCCAGCCCACTTCGCCGCAGGGCACGGCACCCCCGCCGTCCGGTGGTGCTGGATCCCTCGCGTCCGAGCTCCCCGGTGCTTTCTCAGCGACCGTGGCAACTGTGGTCCCGACTGGGATCAGCAAGCCCAAGGCGAAGGCGTCGACGAACGCGCAAAAGCTCGCCAAGGCACTCAAGCTGTGCGAGAAGAAGCCAAAGAAGCAACGGTCAAGCTGCAAGAAGCAAGCTGAGAAGAAGTACGCCACGACCAAGAAGAAAAAGTCCTGACCGCAAGCCCCAAATGCCTCGCCGCCTTTCTGGTGGTGCCTTGCTTGGCTCTCGCGGCGTGTGGGGGAGGATCGTCCACCAACGCCAGCTCGTCCAGCAGCCTCGCACAGCACAGCGTCACTGTGCCGCCGCCCGGCCGCCACAGCCCCAACCAGTCCACCGGACAGGCAGTAGTCGTCCACAAGCCGCTCACCCGCGCTCAACGCGCTCAACTCCACGCTCGGCGCCTGCGCGAGGAAGAACGAGAAGCGGGCCACCCCGCGATCTCGGCCGTCCACCAGCCGCGCACTGCCCAGAAACACGCTGCGACTGGCCCAGGTTCTACGGCTACGCCGGCCCCCAACGCCCACGCAGTTCACAGCGGAGGCGAATAGCCGCGATGCCCCGAGCATCCCTCCTCCAACGCCGAACCGTCACCGCCAGCCTCAGGGTGTACCATGGGGCTGAGGTGTGCTAAGGGATTGCGAGGGTAGGGTCATGCGGCATTCTCAACTGATCGAGCGGAGTTGTGGCGGATGGCCCGTACGTGGCCTGCTCTCCGTGCTTGTTGCCACGATCGGCGTCGCCCTGACTGTCGCCGTCCTGCCTGCCGCGGCGCTCGCGGCCTCATCGCCGAGCGAAGTTCAGACCGAACCGGCTGAAGTGACCCCGACCGGCTTCAAGCTGCAGGGCAAGCTGAACCCGAACGGCGCGCCGACGACCTACTACTTCATCTACAAGCAGGCCAGCGCAGTCGAATGCGAAGACCTCGAAGGGTGCGGTCCGGAAACGACGCCCGGCGGTCCGCTCACCGGCGACACCCAGCAGCAAGTCTCGCCGGCCGAAGTGACGGGCCTGGAACCGAACACGGCCTACGTCTATTGGCTGATCGCCAAGAACGCCAACGGCACGGCGGTCGGCAAGCGACTCGGCTTCACGACGCCCCCCGCCGCGCCGTCGATCGACGGCGACTCGGTATCGAACGTCACCGAAGACGACGCGACGCTCCAAGCGACGATCAACTCGGACAATCTGCCCGAAGGCGCCTACTACCAATTCCAACTCGTCAAGAGCCCGAGCGAATACTTGTCGCAGCTGACCTGCCCTGAGCCCGAACTGCTGCCGCCGTCCAACCCCGATGGCTGCACCAGCCCCGACAGCAGCCCGCACACCCCGGGCGCCCTCCCGATCGGCTACATCGCCAAAGGGCCGGACGGCCAATCCGTCAGCCTCAACCTGGCGACCGCAGACGTGACCCTGCAGCCGAGCACGACTTACCACTACCGCGTGCTCGCCGCCAAGCGCGTCCAGAGCGAAGACGGGGTCGACTGGCAGGGTCCCTTCGCCGAAGGCCCCGACCAGACCTTCACGACGCCCCCGGCCGGCATCGCCCCGGTGATCGATTCCGTGTCGCTCTCGAACCTGACCTCGACCGACGCGACGCTCGAAGCGACGATCGACACCGAGGGCCTGTCGACCAGCTACGAATTCGAGCTCTGGTCCTCCCCCTGCAGCCACAAAGGCGCCGGATGCGAGCTGATGATCGATATTCCACTGCCGACCGGGCTGCTTCTGGGTTCCTTCCTACCTCAGAACGTGAGCCTCGACCTGAACAGCGCCGGCGTGACGCTCGGCGGAGGGGAATACGGCTTCTCGGTCATCGCCACCAGCAAGGCCGGTAGTACGAGTGCGGGTGGGGGAGTGTTCGAACCGCCGCCCCCGAGCGTGGTCGGACCGCTCAGCACCACCTCGCCCCTGTCCGGCGCCGGCCAGCCCGCGGGCTCGGGCACCAGCAGCGGCGATCAGCCCGCCGGTTCGGGGACCTCATCGTCCCCGTCGACACCAGGCATGCAGTCCCCTGATGTCCTGGGCACAAAGACCACCAAGCTCGAGCCATTCGAGAACGCCCAGAAGCTCTCAAAGGCGCTGAAGCTGTGCGCGAAGCGGCCAAAGAACGAGCGGCCAAGTTGCAAGCGCCAAGCGGAGAAGAAGTACTCCGCACCCGGCAAGCACCACCGCTGAACACCGGTCCCCGAGTGTGCTGTGGACGGCCGCAGGCACTATCCGGCCGCCCACTCGATGGGCGGCCCACCGGGCTTCCATGTCTTGGTGACACCGCCGCCTTCTTGGCGCAGCGTGTGGGCGTAGCTGGCGAGCTGGGTGTGGAAGGCGATCTCCTCGGGGAGGGGGGGGTCCTGCCCGGCGTCGTCGATCTCTGCGCGCCAGACGGCCAGCGCGCACAGCGTCGCAAGCAGTCCACGGCCGTCACGCGCGGCGTGAAGGCGAGTGACCGTGGAGGGATGCTGGGCTTGAGGGCTATCGGCCGAGGCCGCGGCCGGTGTCGATTAGCTGGTCTCGCGTGCGCTGGCGCGCGACGCTCTGGGTGGCCGCGGTTTGGGCTCGGCGGGCGGCGAGCGCGGCGCGCTGGTGGTCGAGGCGCTGGCCCTGGCTGCTCGGCGCCCGGCCGAGCGGGTTGGTTCCGCTGAGGCGGTAGCGGTCCCGATACGCCGCGACGGTCCGGATCTGCTGTTGCCAGGCGGCACGTCGCGCCGGGTCGCTCGGCGTCGGGCCGAGACTCGCTACCCACCGCTGGTTGTTCTCGATGGCGTGTTCGGTGAGCGCGTCGGCGCGCTGTTCGATCAGGTCGCCGAGTTCGCTCAGCGTCCGGCGCATGTCGGCGGGCATCGGTCCGATGGCTTGGGGGATGAGCCCGGCGAGGTAGCGGGGACGCTGGCGTGGTCGGGTGCCACCGGCGCGTGCAGCAGTGAGCTTCGCGAGGCGGGCTTGAAGGACGGCGGCGGGGTCTTTGGCCCCGTCGAGCCCGCTGGCCCGCAGCACCCGAGCAAGGCTCCGGTCCGGTTCGTGTCCGTCGGCCTCCATGCGACGAAGCTGCGCCACGAGCGAGCCGAAGGACTCCGTGCCGGTGATCGCCTGAACCTGCTCGGCGTCAAGGCCGCTGCTGTAGACGGTGGCGGCGTATCGGTCGTGTTGGGCGGCCTGGGCGATCGTCTCGTACTCCGCGGCGAGCTGGGCGATACTCGTCCAGGCGTCTTGCTCGGTGGCGATCGTCTCGTGCGCGGAGCGTTCGCCGCCCTCGTGTTGCAGGACGCCGTAGAGGATGCTGCGGGCTGTGATCTGCCCGGCCTGGAAGCCGGGGGTGTGCTGGTGGGCCTCCAGGTGCGCCTCGTCGGTTGCGACATACGCTGTGTTGGTCTGCCGGCCGCGGGTCATGGCGACGTAGAACGCCTCTCTGGTCATCGAGGAGGAGTGGACGAGCAGGTGCGTGGTGTCGACGGTCGCGCCCTGGGCTCGGTGGGCGGTGATCGCGTAGCCGAGCTCGACGTGCTCGGCGACGTAGCCGGCGGGGAGTGTGACTCTTCCTCGCCGCCTGCGAGCACCCTGGCGGCGGACGGTCAGGCCGCCATCGGCGTGAGCGCGAAGGACGGTCCATTCATCGCCGTTCTTCACCCAGCCCCTGCCGGTACTGAGCCGCCGGTCGTTGCGACGAGTGACGATGATCTCGCCCTGGCCGGCGACGGTGCCGTCGTGGAGGCCCACGCCGTCAGGGCTGACCTGCCCGGCAAGCACCCGATCGGTTCGTGCACGGTTGTTCAGAGCAATCACGGTCTCGCTGGTCTCGGCGATCAGGATGCTTGCGCGCCCTGCGGCGGTGTCGGCTTGCCAGGCGTGGTAGGCGGCGTCGAGGATCTGGTCGTGCTCGCCGTCGAGGATGCGGCCGTGCTCGTCGTAGAGGTCGATCACGTCGGTGTCGCCTTGGCGCAGGCGCAGCGAGGCGGCCTTCTCCCACTCGCTTTGGAAGCGGCGGACGTCGGCCAGCTCCGGCGCCGGGTCACTGTCGGGCTGGTTGTTGCGGTCGCGGACGAGCATCCCGAACGCACCGCCCGCGTCGATCGCGGCGAGCTGTGCCCAGTCGCCGGCCAACAAGACCTTCGCGCCCGCTTGGGCGGCGTGGGTGGCGAGCAACTCAAGCGTCGCGGTGCCCGCCAAGGACGCCTCATCGACGATCACCAACTGCCCTGCCGCAAGGTTCCAGCGATCGTGGGTGTGCTCGTGGACCCACTTGGCTGTGTTCTCGGTCGGGATGCCCAGGTCGCCGGCCAGCACCTCGGCCGCGGCGGCAGACGGAGCGAGGCCGATCACGCTCCCCGGCCCGTAGCTTCTCTCCCAGGCACGGCGCAGCGCCCCGAGTGCCAGGGTCTTGCCTACGCCGGCCGGGCCGACGAGCAGGTCCAGCGTGCGGCCTGACGTGGAGATCCGCTCGACCACGCTCTGCTGATCGGCCGAGAGGACACGCCCCCGCTCGTCCCGGCCGGCGGCGACACCAACGAGTACCTTGGCCTCGAGCGCCGGGCCGGTCGGTGTGCGGGCAAGGTCGAGCAGCCGGTCCTCAGCGGCCAGCAGCGCCGCAGAGGTGTAGAGGGTCGCGTGGCGGGGACGAAACACGCTGGAGCCGTCCGCGCGGGTGAACGCGGCCGGCGCAACGGTCAGCTCGGGCGGGGTGAGCCGCAGCGACGCGGCCTCGGCGGCGTCGGCGATCAGTCCGACGAGCGTTTCGCGATCGGCGGTGGTGGCGAACCGTAGGCCCATCGTCTGCCGCGACGCCTCGGCCTGAAGGTTCCAGCGTCGCCATGTCGATCGCTTCGCCTGCACCCGTTCGACCACGGCCTGTCCGACGGAGGCGATGTCCTCGAGCGTCACGTCCTCCGCGCGGATGACCGGCACCTGCTCGCCGCTGGGGGCGAGCAGGTTCTCTGCCCAGGTACGGGCGTCCTGCCCCAGCACTGAGCCGGCGCGGCGCCGCCACTCGCCGGTCAGCTCCGCCAGCGAGTACAGGGTCTTCTCGGGCCGCGTCGAGAGCGTGGCCTGCTGGCGCAACCGCAGGATCGTCGTCGTGTTCGGCTGGTGCCCGTGCTCGGCGACGTAGGCGGCGATGAGCTTGTCCTTCTCGGCGTCGATCGCCGCGCTGCGAGATGAGAACTCGGCCAGCAGCTCCTCGGACACGCCGGCGATCTCCCATGCGGGGTTGCGATCCGCTCCGCGGTTGCGTTGCTCGAAAGCAACCCCGAGACTGCGAGTGAGCTGGTCGGCGAGCAGAGCGTTGTAATGCTCGGAAAGCGCAACCACGGCGGCGTGCATCGGCCGGCCGTCCAGCGCACGCCACTTGCCGTCCTCGCCTTGCACCTTGTTCGCGATCACGACATGGGTGTGCAGTTGCGGGTCGCTGGCGCGCGAGTCGTAGTGGTCGTAGCAGGTTGCGATCAGCCCGCGGGTAGCGACTTGCGCAACGCCGTTGTGCCCGACCCTGGTGGCTGCAACCTCGCGCTCCATCAGCGCAACCACCTCGGCGATTGCCGTGTGGTGCGCTTGCACGATCCGCGCCTGGGTGCCCGCGTCGGCTACGGCCCACAGCGCGGAGACGCTCTTGGGCACCGAGAACGTGTAGTCATAGCCCGCGACGACCCTGCGGGTGCCGCGCTCGCGCTCCTCGGCCTCGATCTGCGCCACCGCGGCCGCCCGCTCGGCCGGGCGCAGATCCTGGTCGAGCTGGTCGATCCGCGTCGCGACTCGCTCCTTCACCGTGGCCCGGTGGTAGTAGGGCAGGCCGAGCGGGGCGCCGGTGATCGGGTCGCGGCCCTGGCCCAGCAATCGCCGCAACTGCTCCTCGCTGATCGTGCCACCCGGATCGACTCCGTGCTCCTCGGTGCCGAGCCCGGCGAGCCCGGCGCCGAGCCAGTAGCCGGGCGGCGTGCCGGTCTGCGTGTAGTAGTCGGTCAGTGGAGTCCTCAGCGAACGATGCCCGTCGCCTGCGGCGACAGAGGCGAGCAGGTAGCGGTAGCCATCGCCGGCGGACATAATTCGCATCGAGACGGTCACGCCCGCCAGGTGCGCCGGGGATACCAGGGTGACCTCGTGATGCAAGACGTGTGAGCCGTATGGGAGGTCAGGGCTCAGGACCGGCGGCAGGGGGATTTGAGCGGCAGACGGGCGGCGCGGGTCCCAGCATCGCGAGCGCGTCGTCTGGGGTAGCGCGCTGGCTTCACTGGAGCTGTTGCTATCGCTGCGAGTTGACGTGCTGGTGGATGTGGCTCGTGGCCGGGCTCGTCTTGCGCACCTGGCGTTCGGCACTCCGCCCGTCGGCGGTTCGTGCGGGTCAGGAGACGACGATGGCGCCACGTAGGACGACAGTCAAGACGGCGGATGAGTACCGCGAGGTTTGTGAGGCGAAGCTGACGGTGTTCGCGAAGGCTCAGCGACTGTCGCTGGCACAGTCCGCGGCGGCGTATGCGGCGGCTGGAGTGGCGGTGTTTCCGTGCGTGCCGGGCACGAAGCGGCCGTTGACCCTCCACGGGTTCACTGAGGCGAGCGCCGATCCGCGGCGAATTGCGCGGTGGTGGCGGTGCTGGCCAGAGGCGAACATCGGCGTGCCGACCGGCCGGCCCGACGGGTTCGACGTGCTCGACGTTGACGTGCATCGGTCCGGGTCGGGGTTCCCGGCCCTGCTTCGGGCACGGCAGGCGGGACTGGTCGGCGGATGGGTCGCGCTGGTCCGTAGCCCGTCGGGCGGCGTGCATCTGTACTTCCCAGGCGCGGAGGATCGCGGCCAGGCGTCGTGGGCGCTGCCGCGCGCGCATGTGGACTTCCGTGGCGTGGGCGGGTACGTGATCGGCCCGCCCTCGCAAGTGCTTACCGGCGATGGGCGGCGGCGCGGCTATGCGCTGCTCGCGACTGGCCGTGATCCCCGTCCGCTCGATGCCGGGGCGCTGCATCGGCTGCTTGCTCCTGCTCCGCGCCGCCCGCGTGTGCGATCTGGAGTGGACCGGGCTGGACGGTCTGGGCAGCGGCTGGCGGCGTGGCTGGCGCTCCAGCCGGAGGGCAACCGCAACCGGGCGTTGTTCTGGGCGGCGTGCCGTCAGGCTGAGGCCGGCGTTCCGGAGGATGAGGCCCGCCATGTGTTGGGAGCGGCGGCTGCCCGCACGGGTCTGGGCGAGCGGGAGATCGAGGCGACCCTCACCTCTGCCTTCCGCACGCTCGCCCGCCGCCCTGCTCAGACGGCAGAAGTCTCCTACCGGCTGGCACCATGAACGGCTCGGACGCGCTACTTCCGGGGCGAGCCGGGCGGCGACGACGAGCTGAGCGGCTGGTGCTGGCCGTGGCAGTGGCCGGGACGGTGTTCATCGCGCTCGGCGCGTTCTGGCTGTCGTTCACCTCGCTGTCCGAGCTGGCTCGCCGCTGCGGGATCGCGCCGGATCGCGCGTGGGTGTGGCCGCTGATCGTGGACGGCGTGATCGTCGTTGCGACGGTCTCGGTCGTGGCGATGAGCGGCGGCGGATGGGACCGGCGGGCCGTGCGCTACGCGTGGACGTTGCTGTTGGTGGGCGCGTGCATCTCGGTGCTGGCCAACGCCAGTCAGGCGGTGGTTGCCGTCGACGCGCGTGTGCCGTCGGTGCTGGCGGCGCTGGTGGCGGCGGTCCCGCCGGTGGTGCTGGTCGCGATCACCCATCTGACGGTCGAGCTGACTCACCGCCCGGCCCCCGTCCGAGCCGCGAGGGCGACGGCAGCTACGCCGGCCGCAGCGCGTGGCCCAGGACGGCCGGCGAGAGTGAATCGGGTCGATCAGGGCGGGTCGGTCGGCGAGGCGCTGCGACTGCGGGCGCAAACGTCGATGACGAACCGCGAGATCGCGGCACGGCTGGGAGTGCATCCCTCCACGGTGGGCCGCTGGTTGAAGCCCCATCCCGCCCCGGCGCTTGCAGCAGCCGAGGAGCCGGTGGCCGAGCGATCGGTGACGAGCTGATGGGTGTGGACGGAATGTTAGGGGGGGGTACGGTGGGGCGGGGCGCGTACCTATGGGTGTATGCCCGTCAACCCGGACGATCCCAATTACCCGACGCCTGCGGATCGCGATTCCAAACGTTGTCGGGGGGTGCGGCGGCGGTTGGCGCGACAGACAGGTGCCATGCCCGTCAACCCGCATCGTGCTTCTCCTTCGCCGGCCGTCAGGCCGGCGGGTTTCCAGCCGCCGTTCGCTTCCGCGGCGGGGTTGCGTGCGCTGCTGGAGCGGCTGCACGCCACTGGTCCGGGGGCGTGGCGGGAGGACCCGGAGGCGAGCGCGCTGTTGGCGTACACGATCGAACGGTACGCGCCGCTGGCGCGCAGTTGGCATCGCGACCCAGGCGAGGCTGGCACCGCGGCGTTCCTGGCGATGAGGAACGACGGGGTACGCCGCGCCGCGGACCCGTGGGCGGTGCTCACCCGCGCGGTACAGATCAGCCTCTCCGCGGAGAGCCACGCCGAGCGGCACCTGACCTCGACCGCGAGGGCTCGACGCGAGCAGCACGAGCAGCGAGAGATGCCGCTGCGGACCGGCGAGCTCGTCGAGACTCTCACCGCCGAGACCGTTGGCGCGGTGGACGAGGGGCCGCAGGACGAGCCGGTGATCGCCGAGACGGTGCTCTTGTTCAGGCTTCTTGGCTGGCCAGAGACGGTAGCCGGCACGGTCGTGGAGTACATCGCGGCTCGCCTGGCGGACGCCGGAAGCATCACCGCCGCCTACGAGACACTGCGACGCGACACCGCGATCCGCGCCCAGCTCGACATCGAACGGGCGACCTGGACGGGGCTGCTCGGCGTGCTGCTGGGCGGCCGCCCGCAGCCGGGACGCCCGACCCGTAAGGGAGTGCTGACACGGCTGCTGTTGGGCGAGGGCGTCCGGGACCTGCTCGACGATAACCAGCTCGTGCGAGCGGTACTCGCCTGCCACCCAGATCGCGAGAGCTTGCTTGCGGGGGGTGAGGCGGGTGAGTAGCGGCGGCGGCGTGGAACTCGACCGGGCCGTTGACTCGATCCGCGTCGGCTACCGATACCGCCACGACCTCGGCGACCTAGACGAGCTGTGCGCCTCCATCCAGAAGCTCGGATTGTTGCAACCGATCACGATCACCCCGGACGGCACCCTGGTCTGCGGCGCCCGCCGGCTCGCCGCCGTGAAGCGGCTGGAATACAAGCGCGTCAAGGTCTGGGTCACCTCGACGGTCTCCACGAGTCTGGCGGAGGTGCTGGCCGAGCAGCACGAGAACACGGTTCGCAAGCCGTTCACCCCGACCGAGGCCGCTGTTCTATACGCGGAGCTCAAGCAGCTCTACGCCGCCGACGCTGCCCGACGCCAGCAAGCGACCCGCTTCGGCGCCAGCGGTGGCGACGGTGGTGGAAAGTTTCCACCACCGCACGGCCCGGCCCCGGTGGCCAGCATCCCAGCAGGCAAGGCACGGGAGCGGGCGGCACGCGCGATCACCGGCCAAGACTCCTCCAGGTCGCTGGACCGCGTCATCGAAGTGCAACGCCTCGCCGAGGACCCGACCACCCCGGAGCGAGTGCGGGAGATCGCGCGTCGCGAGCTGGCAGGGATGGACGCCGACGGCAAGATCAACGGCCACTACCTGACCGTTCAGGCCACCGCGAGCACCGACGCGCTCGCGCGCCTGGCCGACGATCCGACCCACCCAACGGCGGTCAGAGAGCGAGCCGCCAGCGAGCTGGACCGCCTCGATCAGGATCGGCCTGCGGTTGAGCTGGTCAGGGCCGCCCGCGCGGCGATCGAGCGCGCCACCAGCCGCGCGCCAACCGGCGAGGACTCAATAAACGCGGAGGCAACCGACGACGGCGATGGGACTGGCGCGGGGCTGCGGGTGGTGGCGGTCAAGCGGTACGGGCTGCGAGCTTTCCTGGCCACCGTGCAGGAGCTGGACGGTTGGTGGCAGCACTACGACCCCGCTGAGATCGCCGCCGCGCTGACCGAGGAGCAGTGGCAACGGCTGTGCGCCAACCGCGACGGCAGCAGCGCCTTCATCGAGGCCATCGCCGCGGCCCGACACGCCGACGGCCGCCAGGCGCGCGCCACGGATCGACCGTCACGCGCCGCCTCGTAGGCGGACACCACCGCACGGCACGGGTCGCGTACCTGCTCAGCGACCCATCCATGCCGTTCGATCCGCCTGGGAGTGACCGTGCCTGCTGTTAGCCGCCGTCTGATCGTCCTTATCGCTGCCGCTTCTGTGATCGTGCTGGCGACGATCGGCGTCGGCGTCTACGGGCTCATCCGCGGCCCTGGCCACCCGACAGGCAGAGCCAACGCCACTGCTCCGGGCAGCTCGTCGAGTTCCTCTGGTTCCTCGAGCGCGGCTGGGCAGGGTCCAGCGGTGCTACCGCGGACGGACGACCCGGTCGTCTACGCCGAGGCGGTCGCGGCGGCGCTGTTCGACTGGTCCACGACCTCGGGGTACAGCCCGTCGGATTACACCGCCCCGGTGCTCGCCGATGCGGACCCCTCCGGGGAAGAACTTCCCGGTCTGGTCGAAGACCTCGCCAGCTACGAGCCGACCAGCGAACAGTGGACGCAGCTGGCCACGATGCAGGTCGCGCAGCACCTGAGCATCACGAGCGCGGTGGTGCCGTCGCTGTGGGCCGAGGCGTTGGCGCAGGCGCACGGCCAGTTGCGGGCGGGGACGACCGCGATCACGATCACCGGCGTGCGGCACCGCACCGGCGTCTGGTACGGGCAGCCGGCAGCAACCAGCAACCCGGTGAGCTTCACGATCTTCGAGGCGTGCAGCCCGGCGTTCACGCGCTGTCACACGCTGCGCCTCTCCCAGCTGGACGACCCCCTCCAGTAGCCGGGCGGCCTTCTGATGCTCCGCAAGGCGCTGATCGGGGTGCTCGCGGCGCTGGTGTTTCTCGGCCCCGGCGTCGGCCTGGTGGCGCTGGCGGTGCTGTTTGCCCCGGCGATCACCGACGCCGCCTGCACCACCGCAGGCCAGGAAGGCGCAGGCGTCTCGGGTGCGTCGCTGTCGGTCACCGGCAGCGTCCCGTCGAGCTTGACCGCCACCAACGCGGACAGGCAGACGCTCACCTTGGACCACACCCAGCTGGAGCGCGCCGCGACGATCATCGCGGTCGGCAACACGGAGGGGATCGACGAGAACGGCCAGTTGATCGCGCTGATGGCAGCGCTCACCGAGTCCACGCTCAGGGTCCTGGCGAACACCAGCGCCTACCCCGAATCAGCCAGCTACCCGAACGACGGGGACGGCAGCGATCACGACTCGCTGGGCCTGTTCCAGATGCAACCACCGGACGGGTGGGGCACGGTCGCGCAGCTGATGGACGCGGTGTGGTCGGTCCGCGCCTTCTACGGCGGCGCGGACGGCCCCAACCACGGCTCACCCGCCGGGCTACTCGATGTCCCCAACTGGCAGCAGCTCTCACTCGGCGCCGCCGCGCAGGCGGTCGAGGGCTCTGAATACCCGGAACGCTACGCGGTCAACGAGCCCGTCGCCGAAAAGATCGCCGCTGCGCTCACCGGCGTCACCCTGTCCGGCGAAGCCGGCGGGCAGTGCCCCGCCGGCACCACGACGCCGGCGAACCTGCCGCCGGGATTCGCAGGAAAGTTCATCGCCGCGGCGGAGAAGGAGATCGGCCTGCCCTACGTGTGGGGCGGCGGCACCTACACCGCACCGTCCGGGCAGGCCACTGACGGGCAGGGGCCGGGGTTCGACTGCTCCGGGCTGGTGATGTACGCCGCCTACCAAGCCTCCGGCGGCGCGATCCGGCTGGCGCACTACACCGGCGATCAGGTCAACGAAAGCCAGGCGGTCTCGTGGGCCGATAAGCAGCCCGGCGATTTGATCTTCTACACCTACCCCGGCGAAACGGTGCCGCACCACGTCGTCATCTACCTCGGCGGCGAGCGCATCTTCCAAGCCCCGGAGACGGGGCAGAACGTCGGCTACGGCACCCTCTCGGAGTTCGCCGGACAGATCGCGACCGTCCGCCGCCTCGGCTGACCCGTCCGTGTTGGTGGGGTGGCGCACCTGACGGGCGTGAGCGACCTGGCCTCGATCCACACGCCGTTGAGCGCCTCTATCGCTGCGGCCGGCGTGTACCCGAACCTCAACGGTGTCGCCGGCGCCGGCCAGCTTGAAAGCGTGATCGGCGCGCTGATGACGATCGTGCTCGTCGTCGCGGTGCTGATGATGCTCGTTTGCGCCGCCGCGTGGGCGGTCTGCTCCTCGAACGGTAACTACCATGCCGCCGGCAAGGCCCGTACCGGGCTGCTGGTCGCGCTTGGCGCCGCTGTCCTGGACGGCGCCGGGATCGCCTGGATCAACTTCCTGCTGCACATCGGCCCCACCCTCTGAGCTTTCGCCGGTCTGCGCCCGCAGGGGGCGGAAGGGTGCGGGGCGCGCACCTGTGGTGTGAACCCCGCCAGCGAACCGGCTTGCGCCGGTGGCGTGCGGGTCCTCCGCTGCAAGGGAGTCCCGAGCGATGACTGCTGTCCTTACCCCCGTCACGAGCGGCCTGAGCGCCGTCCTTGACCGGTCCGCCCTGGTGTTGGCCGACATCAACATCACGCCCAACTCCACCGGCCTGCCCGGCATCGACGCGCTGCGCACGATCGTCGGCGCGGTCATGACCGTCGGCCTGATCCTGTCCGTGCTGGCGCTGGTCGTGGCCGCAGTCGTGTGGGGCTTCGGATCGCATTCGTCAAACCCGCACCTGGCCACACGCGGCAAGACCGGCGTACTGGTCGCGTGCGGCGCGGCGATCATCACCGGCGGCGCGGTGGCGTTCATCAACTTCTTCTGGAACGTCGGCCAGGGCGTCTGAGCCCCGGCTTCGGGTCCAGAGAACGGAGCGTTCGTCATGGGTGTCTGCGATATCCCGGTCGTCTCGACCGTCTGCCACGCGGCCAGCAAAGCCGCCTCCTCAGTGATCTCCGCGCCGTTTGACTGGATCGCCGAAGGCGTCGGCAACGCCGCGGAGTGGATGTTCAAGGGCGTCTGGCAGCTATTCAGCTCGACGACGCTGGTCAATGTCACCGAACCCAACTACCTGAAGGTCTACGACATTCTGTTCGGCGTCGCGATCTTCCTGATGCTGCTGTTCTTCAGCCTCCAGCTGATCACCGGGCTGATCCACCGCGACCCCGGCGCGCTGCAGCGGGCAGCGATCGGGTTGGCGAAGTCGGTGCTCGGCTCCTTCCTGGTAGTGACGGTGACGGGGTTGGCGTTGGAGATCACCGACGAGCTGTGCGTCGGGATCATCCAAGCGAGCGGCAACACACTGGCCGAGATGGGCGGCAAGATCGCGGCGCTCGCCGCCGGGATCGGCGCGATCAGCCTCTCAGCACCCGGCGCGGGTGCGGTAATCATCATCTTCCTGGGCTGCCTGGCGATCACCGGCGCGGCGATCGTCTGGTTCAGCCTGCTGATCCGCAAGTCGCTGCTGCTGGTCGCGGTCGTGCTCGCGCCCATCGCGCTGTCCGGCCAGTCGTGGGACGCCGCGCGCGGCTGGTTCTCCAAGTGGGCGAGCTTCGTGGTCGCGCTGATCGTCTCCAAGCTGGTCATGGTCGTGATCTTCCTGGTCGCGATCAACCAGATGAACGCCCCGATCGGCCTCGACCTGTCCTCGATCGCGAATCCGGTGGCGGGGATCGTGCTCATGTTCATCGCCGCGTTTGCCCCCTACATGGCCTACAAGTTCATCTCCTTCATGGGCTTTGACCTGCACCACGCGATGAGCACAGAGTCCGAGGCCAAGCAAGCCGTCAACCGGCCGGTCCCGGCTCCCGCCGCGTCACGCCTCGGCTCGATGCGCAAGATCCTCGGCGGCGGCACATCCGATGGCGGCGAGGACGGCGGTACGGGCGGGTCGGGCGGTGGGGGTACTCCAGGTGGGCAGCAAGGCGGCCCGTCGGCTGGCGGGGCCGCGGACGGTGCCGGCCAGGGCGCGGGCGCCGCGCCGGGCGCGGCAGGCGCCGTGGCAGGTGGCGCGCTGGGGCTTGCCGCGGTCGCTGGCGCGCAGGCGCTCGCTTCGGCTGCCAAAGCCGGGCCGGCGGCCGGTCGAGCGGTCGCGCGGTCAGCCGAGCAGCACGCCGACGCCGGGCAGAAAGCCGCCGGGGAGACCAGCACACAGACCCCCGGCGCTGCTGGCCGCGCCACGCCTCCTCCGGTGCCAGGGCAGCCCAGCCCGTCAGCGTCGGCACAACCGCAGCGACCAGCACAACCCGGTCCCGCGGCGAGCACCCCACCGCCACCCGCGGCGAGCGAGCCGCCCTCCGGGCCGACGCCAAATGCCCTTCCCCCCGCTGCGCCGACCGTGCCACCACCGGGGAGTGACCTTGCGAGCGAGGGGTCGTGATGGCCGGGCAAGAGAGCGATGATGCGCGGCAGTTGATGGCGGTGAAGTTCTCTCGCCTGGCCCGCCGTGGCTTGCTGCTCGGCCTGGATTTGGCGCAGGTGATCGTGCTCGGGTTCGCGCTAGCCACGCTGGTCGGCGCGCTTTACACCGCTCGCGGGGAGGGGCTGCTGCTGGCGGTTCCGGTGTGCGGCTTGTCCGCGGTGCTGGTGTGGGTTCCGGTCGGCGGGCGCAAACTGATCGAGTGGCTGCCGTTGGCCGGACATTGGGCCTGGCGCACCGCGACCGGACAGACCGTGTATCGCTCGCGGGTCACCAAGCCCAGGCCGGCGGGCACGCTGGCGTTGCCCGGTGATGCGGCCGGGTTGCGGCAGTACCTGGACCCCGAGACGGGGGCGGTCATGGTTCATGACCCTCACCGGGCGACGCTGACCGCTGTGGTCGAGGTCACCCACCCGAGCTTCGTGCTGCTCGATCCCGGCGAGCAGCAGCGCCGCGTCACTGCCTGGGGGCGTGTTATGTCGACGGTGTGCCGGTCGGGGCGGATCGCCCGCTTGCAGGTGCTCGAGCGCACGGTCCCCGACACGGGCACGGGGCTTGAGCAGTGGTGGGCGGCGCACGGCACCGACGACGGCTCCTGGGTAGCGCGCACCTATCGCGAGCTGATCGACCGCGCCGGACCGACCGCCGAACGCCACATCACCACGCTCTCTCTGACGCTGGACATGAAGGCGGCGGGTCGCGCGATCCGCTCGGCCGGGCATGGGATGCGCGGCGCCGCCGCGGTGCTGCGCGGCGAGATGCACACGCTGACCACGGCGCTGCGCGCGGCGGACTTGACCCCAGGCGGCTGGTATGGCCCCGGCGAGCTGGCGGTCCTGTTGCGCTCCGCGTATGACCCGGCGGTCGCGTCCACCCTTGAGCGCTCAGAGCTCGGCCGGGAGCTGGCGAGCGCCGGGCCGGTCGCTGTCGAGGAGACCTGGGATCGCCTGCGCTCGGACTCGGCGTTTCACGCGGTGCTGTGGATCAGCGAGTGGCCGCGCTCCCAGGTCTATCCCGGCTTTCTCGCCCCGATCCTGCTGTCCTCCGGGGTGCGCCGCGCGTTCACGCTGCTGTGTGACCCGGTACGCGCCGATGTCGCCGCCCGCGACATCCGCCGTAAGAAGACCGGCTATCTCTCCGACGCGACGCAGCGCGCCAGGATCGGCCAGATCGAGGACGCCGAGCAGACCGCCGAGTACCGCGACGTGCTCCAACAGGAGGCCGACCTGATCGCCGGGCACGGCGTACTGCGCTACATCGGCCTCATCGCCGTCTCGGCCCCCACCGTGGACGACCTCGACGCCGCTGTCGCCGCAGTGGAGCAGGCCGCCATCCAAGCCTCGTGTGAGACCCGCCGGCTCGTCGGTCAGCAAGCGCAAGCGTTCACGGCCGCCGCGCTGCCACTATGCCGCGGCTTGTAGCCGGCCGGGCGTGGCTGCGCACTTGACCGGCAGGTGGCCCGAGGAGCGGCGCCGCAGGCGAGACAGGGAGCGTGAATGATGCCGACCTTCGACAACCCGGCCGTTGACGCCGATGAGACCAGCGAGGCGCTGCGGGGCCTGGCCCACGCCAGCCGCACGTTCACCGACCCTGGCGACACCTACCGGGTGCTGGGGTCGCTGTCCGCGGCACTCGCGTCTCTTCAGCAATCCCTCGACCAGCTCGCCGACTGGCACGACCGCAACACCGACCGCGCCAGTGATGACGACGGCGACCGTAAGGCCGGCCGCCGGGACGCGCTAGCCGCCAGTGAGTATCTGCGTGACGCGGCCGGCCGGGTGCAGGAAGCGCATGGTGCGTTGAACGAGGCGTTCAGCCACAACGGCCGGATCGCCTGGCAACCCACCGCGACCCCAGCCCATCGGGACGACGGCCGACACCAGCCTGGCCGACTCGCTCCCACCTCGGCGTTCGGCGCCGATACCGCCTCACGTCGAGGACCTAACTCGCTCGGCCGCTGAACAGGCGGGCTCGGCGCACCTGACCGGCAGATACGTCGATCTGCCGCGAAGGGAGCGGGCCGCTAATGAGTTCACGCACTGAGAAGAGGCTGTATTCGACGGTGCTGGTCGGCCGCGCCGGGCAGCACCGCCGCAGCCGACGCGCAGCCCGACGGGCAGCGGCACACGCCTACGCGGCTGATGCCGCGCAGCGCAAGGCGCAGGCCGGCGCCCTGGCGGAGGCCGAGCGAGCGGAGCGGGCAGCGACGACGTACCTGCCTCGCAGCGGGGAGCCGGGGCCGGCAGCGTTGCGGGCGTGGCGCCGGTTCCGGCTCCCGGCCCATCAGGACACCTCCGCCACCCTCGCCGGCGCGTACCCGTTCCTCGCCGAGGGCGGCCTCGGCGGCGAGGGCGTGTTCGTCGGCCAGGACCTCTATTCCGGCGGCAGCTTCGTCTACGACCCCTGGGTCCTGTATGGGCGCGGACTCATTACAGCGCCCAACGTCGTGCTCGCCGGGATCGTCGGCGCCGGGAAGTCGGCGCTGGCGAAGTCGCTCTACACCCGCTCGATCCCGTTCGGCCGCCGCGTGTATGTGCCGGGCGACCCGAAGGGCGAGCACACCCCGGTCGCGCGCGCGGTCGGCGGGCAGGCGATCGTGCTCGGCCACGGCCTGCCCAACCGCCTGAACCCCTTGGATGCCGGCCGGCGCCCGTCTGGGGTCTCAGACGTGGAGTGGGCGGCGATGGTCACTGCCCGCCGTCGGGACCTGATCGGCGCGCTCACCGAAACGGTGTTGGGCCGGCCGCTCTCGCCGGTCGAGCACACGGCCGTCGACATCGCCCTAGCGGCCGCCGTCGCAGCGTCGCAGACACCGATCCTGCCGATGGTCGTCGAGCGCATCCTGCACCCCGACACCGACGCGGACCGAAGGTTGGCGGAGGACGGACGGATCGTCGGGCACGCCCTGCGCCGCCTCGTCGCCGGTGATTTGGCTGGCATCTTCGACGGCCCGAGCACGGTGGCGTTCGACCCGGACCTGCCGATGGTCAGCTTGGACCTGTCGCGGGTGGCGGAGAACAACGCCCTGATCTCCGTGCTGATGACGTGCGCGTCGGCGTGGATGGAGTCCGCCCTGCTGGACCCCAATGGCGGGCAGCGGTGGGTCATCTACGACGAGGCGTGGCAGCTCATGCAACACCCCGCGCTGTTGCGGCGGATGGACGCGCACTGGCGGCTGGCGCGGCACTACGGGATCGCGAACATGCTGATCTTCCACAAGCTCAGCGACCTGGACAACGTAGGAGACCAGGGCACCGCGGCGCACGCCCTGGCGGCGTCGCTGTTGGCGAACGCGGAGACCCGGATTATCTACCGCCAGGAGTCAGACCAGCTCGGCTCGACCGCGGCGATGCTGAACCTGACCGGGACCGAGCAGAAGATGCTCCCCCAGTTCGGCACCGGACAGGGCCTCTGGCGAATCAAGGACCGCTCCTTCGTCGTGCAGCACCAGCTTCACCCGGCTGAGTTGTCGGTCTTTGACACCACGGCCCGGATGAGGACGAGCTGATGCGCCTGACGCGTCGCACGCCCCAAGGAGACCCCGAGCGCCACGCGGTGAGCGTCGTGCCGGTCGTGTTGGCGCAGGTGCTCGTCACCGTCGATGAGAGCGGACGGGCTCGCGTGCGCGTGGACGGCATCGAACACCCGGACGGACCCGTCGACCGCGGGCAGCTGGGTGGTGTGCTGGCCAGCGTCGCCGAGGCGGCAGACGGCGCGGTGCGGGTCGAGATCCACGAGCCCGACGGAACCAGCTACGCCGACATCCTCCAACCCCCGCGCCGCCGGCCTGCACCACGCCAAGAGAAGGACGCGGGTAGGACCGCTCGCGAGCCGGTGCTGCGCGCCGAAGGGTTCGCGCCCGGAGAGACGGTTCAGGTCGCGGTGCTTGCGACGAGCATCCGCGCCGACGCGGACGGCACCGTCTGCTTGCACGCCGCACCGAGCAGGCCCCGCCGCCTCGATGAGCTGATCCTGTTCGGCTTGGCGTCGCGCCGGACGGTATTCGGCCGCAGAATCCCGCACTCCAAGCCGGGCCGGTGGTGAGCCGGCAGGCAGCGCCAGTCAACGACACCGCGATCAACGTCGGTCTCGGCGTGGTCGCCGCGCTGGGTGTGCTCGCTGGGCTGTTGCGCGCTGCGGGCACGATCGCCGCGTGGCTCACGGGCGCCAAGCAGCCGACCGGCAACCTCGGCGCCGGGCTCACGGTGCTCGCCCATCCGACACGACCCGCGCTGGCGTTGCGGGCGCCGGGGCTGAGCCCGTTCGCCTATTGGGTTGTGCTCGCCGGTCTGCTGATCGCCGCCGGGCTGGTCGGGTGGCTCGTCGTGCGGCTCGTGCGCTTGCAGCGCTCCGGCGACGATCCTCGGCGGCGGGCCGGGCTCGCCAGTGCGGCGGAGATCGGGAAAGTCGCGTCGGGCCGAGCGTTGCGCGGCCGGGCGGCGAGTTTGCGTCCGTCTCTGCACAAGCCCGATGCGTGCCAGGTGGGGTATCTGTTGGGCCGGGCGAGGGGCCGTGAGGTGTGGGCCAGCGTGGAGGACTCGATGCTTTTGATCGGCCCGCCGCGATCCGGGAAGGGGCTGCATATCGTCATCAACGCGATCCTCGACGCTCCCGGCTCGGTCGTGACGACTTCGACCCGCCCGGACAACCTGACGGTGACGCTCACCGCCCGCCAGCGGCACGGGCCGGTCGCTGTGTTCGACCCACAACGTCTCGCGCCAGGGCTGCCGGCCGGGCTTCGCTGGTCGCCGGTGCGGGGCTGTGAGGACCCGCTGACGGCGATGATCCGCGCCGTTGGCCTGGCCGCCAGCACGGGCCTTGGCTCCGGCGGCGTTGAGGGCGGCGGCTTCTGGGAGGGCAAGACCGCCGCGGCGATCCAGGCGCTGTTGCACGCCGCCGCGCTGGACCGCCGCGACGCGCGCACCCTGTATCAGTGGGCGCTCAACCCGACCGCTGCGGCCGATGCCGTCCACATCCTGCAAAGCAGCCCTGGCGCGGCGGAGGGATGGGCGGACTCGCTGGGGTCCATGATCGACTCAGACCCCCGCACCCGCGACTCGATCTGGCAGGGCGTCGGCCTGGCGTTCAACGCGCTGGCCGACCCGCGTGTCCTGGACGCTGTGATGCCACGAGCCGGTGAGGACTTCAATCCCGAGGCGTTCCTTGCCGAGCACGGCACCCTGTACCTGCTGGCGACCGGCGCCGGGGCCGGGGCGTCCGCGGCGTTGGTCGCGGCGTTCATCGAGGACCTGACCGAGACCGCACGCCGCCGGGCGGCCCGCTCACCCGCCGCCCGCTTGGACCCGCCGCTGCTGCTGGCATTGGACGAGATCGGCAACCTCGGAGCACTGCCCAGCCTGCCGACGCTCATGGCGGACGGCGGCGGCACTGGCATTACCACCCTTACCGTGCTCCAATCACTCGCCCAAGCTCGGCAGAAGTGGGGCGAGAACCGGGCCGCGGCGATCTGGGACGCCGCGATCGTGAAGATCATCCTCGGCGGCGCCTCGCACAGCCGCGACCTACAAGACCTCTCCACCCTGATCGGGGAGCGCGACGAGGCCACCGGCTCGACCACCACCGACGCCGCCGGCGGACGATCCCATCAGCGCTCGATCCGCCGAGTGCCGACCCTGCCCCCGGACGCGCTGCGGACGATGCCGTTCGGTCTCGGGACCGTCCTGTTGCGCGCCGCCCCGCCGATCATCACGGACCTGCGCCCCTGGACCGGCCGCCGGGACGCCGCCCAGCTCACCGAGCAGCGCCGCCTCCTCGAGCGAACCCTGCGCGTCGCTGCCTGACCCACAGCGTCCATTCGCCCGCTTCGCGCTGTTGGGGAGCGGTCGCGTACCTGCCCGGTAGGACGCCGATCCGCCGGCGCCCAACACCGACAGAGAGATGGAGGTAGTCGTGGCGCTCAAGACCTCACAGTCGATCAACGGGTTCATCGCCAGCGACCCGAGGTTGACGTTCAACGACGACGGCCAGGCGCGCTTGTACGCCCGGATCGGGATCAACCACTACCGCCGTGAGGAGGACGGCAGCTTCACCGAGCTGGAACCGAGCTTCCATGACCTGATCCAGTTCGGCAAAGGCGCCGAGCTGTCGGCGGAGCGGTTCCGCAAGGGCGACAACTTCCTCGCCCAAGGCTACGTGCGCGACTACACCCGCGTCGTCGACGGGCAGGAGCGCACCGATGAGCAGTTCGTGACCAAACGCCTCGCGCACGACCCGAACATCACGACCTACCACGTTGAGCGCCGTGCCCGCAGCAGCGAGCGGGACGCGCCTGCCGCCGAGCGGGACTCGGCCAGCCGCAACGGCACGCGCGAGCTTGCAAGCCAGTCTGTGGTGGCCGCGGCGTCTGACGTTCTCGGCTTCTGACCCCGGCCGCTTGCGCGACTGGCCGATAGGACACAACAGGCATGGGCCGCGAGGCGTCCGGCCAGTTGGAGCTGGACCTGTGGGGGCTGAGCCCGACCGCCGCGGAGAAGCAGATCGCCGCCAGCCGCCAGAGCGACTCGCCCGCAGAGGAGGCCGTCACCGAGCAAGACAACACGCGAGAGGATCGGGATGAACCACTACGGGGTGATCGCGCAACGCCATTGGGAGAGGTACGCACCGAGCCCGGTAGCGGGGCTGCCGGACCCGACGGCGTTCTTCACCGAGCTGGGGCTCGAGGTGCAGGCGCAGGTGGACGCGCTGATGGCGACATTGGCCGGAGTAGACTCCTCGCAGGAGACCTTCCTGGAGAAGGTCGCCCGGCTTCAGACAGCGAGGCGGACAGCAGAGGAGATCGTGATGGCAGAGCTCATGTGGATCAAGGACCCGGAGCTGCCGCTGGATCGGGCCCGCGAGGAGTGGGAGCAGACCCGGCCCTCCGACGAGAACCTGATCAGCTGGGCCGAACGCATCCAGGATCACCCCGACTCGATGCCCTCGACCGCCGAGCTGGAAGACATGGCGAGGATCTGGGCGCTGAGCGTGAACTTCCTTTTGGAGCTGGCGGGCAGCGAGCCGCCGAGGGAGTACATGCAAGCCAACCAGGCGGCGCTTTCCGAGGCGGCGACGATCCGCTTCCTACGCGAGCTGCACCAACCGTAGAGCCGGCCACCAGGTTCGTCCCGGCCTCCCAGGACGACCTCGCGCCTAAAGGGCGCAAGGCGCGCTTCCAGGCGAACCTCGCCGCGATCCGACTCGTCCGCGGCCTGGCCGGCGAGGACCGTCAGGCGAGCGTGGACGAGCAACGGGTGCTCGCGCGCTGGTCGAGCTGGGGCGCGATCCCGGACGTCTTTGACAACGCGAAGGACGACTGGAGCGCCGAGCGGGCCGAGCTGCGCAGCCTGCTCTCCGATGCGGAGTGGGACGCCGCGGCCAGGACGACGATCAACGCGCACTACACCGACCCGCTGATCGCGCGGCAGATGTGGCGCACCATGCAATCCCTCGGCTTCGAGCACGGGACGGTCTTGGAGCCGGGCAGCGGTGCCGGCACCTTCATCGGCCTCGCGCCCGAGGCAGCGCAGATGACCGGCGTGGAGCTTGACCCGCTCACCGCCTCGATCTCCGCCGCCCTCTACCCGCACGCGAGCATCCGGCCCGAGTCGTTCGCCGACACCCGCCTGCCCGAGAGTAGCTTCGACGCGGCGATCGGCAACGTGCCGTTCGGGAACGTGACCCTGCATGACCCGGTACACAACCCAACGCGCCAGTCGATGCACAACCACTTCATCCTCAAGTCGCTGCGGCTGACGCGGCCGGGCGGGCTGATGGCGGTCCTGACCTCGCATTTCACGATGGACGCGCAGAACCCCGGCGCCCGGCGGGAGATGGGCGAGCTGGCCGACCTGATCGGCGCGGTCCGCCTGCCCACCGGCGCGCACCGCCGCGCCGCCGGCAGCGATGTGGTCACTGACCTGTTGATCCTCCGCCGCCGCGAGCCGGATCGGCCGCCGGCCGGCGAGCAGTGGGAGACCGTCGTGCCGATCACCGTGGACGGCGGGCCGATGAAGCTGGGCACCTACTTCGATGCTCACCCCGAGCACATGCTCGGCCAGCTCGGCATCAGCCGCGGTATGCACGGCGCGGACACGCTCACCATCACCGGGAACCTCGACGATCTCGAAGACGAGCTGGCCGGCACGCTCGAGGAGATCACCCTGGCCGCGTGCCGTGAGGGGCTGGTGATGAGCGACCGGACGCCGGGTCAAGAGGCACGCCGCGCGGCGCACGCGCCCTCGCCGCCGAAGCGGTGGGACGGCACGATCGTCGTCGCGCAGGGCGGCGGCTTCGCGACGGTCGCCGGAGGCGGGCTGGAGCGGCTACAGGTCCCAAAGTCGGCTGCGCGCGAGCTGCGCGCCCTATTGGGGCTGCGCGACGACGCCACCCGGCTGCTGGGTCTGGAGGCGGCGAGCGTGGATGACACCGAGGAGATCACCGCTGCGCGCGCGTCGCTGATGCGCGACTACCAGCGCTACGTCGGGGCGCACGGGCCGTTGAACCGCTACAGGCTGCGGGCGACCGGCCGCAGGAACGACACGGGCGAGCCGACCTACGCGCGGGTCGCGCCCACGCCGATCCGGCTGTTGCGCGCCGACCCGTTCGGGCCGCTGGTGCTGGCGTTGGAGCAGTTCGACGAGGAAGACCAGACCGCGCGGCCGGCGGCGATCATGACCCGCCGCGTCGTCGCACCGCGAGCCGAGGTTCAGGGCGTGGAGACGCCGGCGGACGCGATCGCGGTCAGCCTGGACCGCATCGGCCGCATCGACCTGCCGCTGGTCGCCGACCTGCTCGGAATGGGAGAGCCCGAGGCCCGCGCGGCGCTGGCCGGGATGGTGTTCACCGACCCTGACAGCGGCGAGCTCGTCCACGCCCCCGCCTACCTGTCCGGCGACGTGCGCGCCAAGCTAGGAAGCGCCCGCGCCCGCGCGGCTGAGGAGGAGACATTCCAGGCCAACGTGGACGCCCTCACCGACGTACTCCCGGCCGACCTGGGCGTGGAGGACATCGCGGCCCGGCTCGGCGCGGTATGGATCAGCGAGCAGGTTCACGAGGAGTTCCTGTGTGAGCTGTTGCGCTCCGAGGAGGTGCGGGTGGAGAACCCGCTGGCGGGCATGTGGGAGGTCCGCGGCGGCCGGCAAGGCATCCTCGCCACCTCGGAGTGGGGCACCGCCCGCCGGCCGGCTCCCGATATCGCGCAGGCGCTGATGGAGCAGCGCACCCTTTTGGTCTACGACGAGTATGAGGACGCCGACGGCAAAACCCGCCGCGTACTGAACCCGATGGAGACGACCGCCGCGCAGGAGAAGGCCGACGCCCTCCAGGAGCGCTTCGGCGAGTGGGTATGGGAGGACCCCGCCCGCGCCAAGGCGCTGGTTGACGAGTACAACCGCCGGTTCAACAGCATCGTGCTACGCGACTACACCGGCGCCGGGGAGTACCTGTCGCTACCCGGCATGGCCGCCAGCTTCACCCCCGGCGAGCATCAGCGGGGAGCAGTCGCGCGGATGATCGCCGAGCCCGCCGCCGGCCTGTTTCACGAGGTCGGCGCCGGCAAGACCGCCGAGATGATCATCGGCGCGATGGAGATGCGCCGCATGGGACTCATCGCAAAGCCCGTGGTCGTCGTGCCGAATCACATGCTGGAGCAGTTCGGCCGGGAGTGGTTGCAGATCTACCCGCGAGCGCGCATCCTCGCCGCCTCAAGCCAAGATCTCACCGCCGAGAAGCGCCGGCTCCTCGTCGCGCGCGTCGCCGCGAACGAGTGGGACGCGATCGTGATGACCCAGGGTGCGTTCGCGAAGATCCCGCTGCGCGCCGAGACCCAGGCCGCCTACATCCAAGGACAGGTGGATGACGTTCGGCGGGTCCTTCACGACGCCAAGGGCGAGCAGCGGATGAGCGTCAAGCGGATCGAGCGCAAGCTGCTCGCGCTGGAGAACAAGGTCAAGACGCGTATCGACCAGGCCCGCGACCGCGGCGTCTGCTTCGAGGACACAGGGATCGACTACGTGATCGTCGATGAGCTGCACATGTACAAGAACCTCGCAACCGACTCCAACATCCGCGACGCCGCGATCGAGGGCTCCGAGCGCGCCTCAGACCTGCACATGAAGCTGGAGTACCTGCGCTCACAGGGCCGCGAGCGGGTAGTCACCGGCGCCACCGCCACGCCGATCGCGAACTCCGTGACCGAGGCGTACGTGATGCAGCGCTACCTGCGCCCCGACCTGTTGGAGAACGCCGGGATCGGCGCGTTCGACGCCTGGGCCGCCACGTTCGGGCAGACCGTCACGCAGATGGAGATGGCCCCGACCGGCAACAGCACCTTCCGCATGAAGACCCGCTTCGCGAAGTTCTCAAACGTCCCCGAGATGCTGCGCATGTGGTCCGTGTTCGCCGACGTGAAGACCGCCGCCGACCTGCGCCTACCCACCCCGGATTTGGCTGCGCGCGAGGACGGGCAGCGCGCTCCCGCCACGGTCGCCGTGCAGCCGACCGTGGAGCTTGAGCGGTTCATCGAGCACCTCGGCGAGCGCGCCGACGCGGTCGCGGCCAAGCGCGTGGACCCGAGCAAGGACAACATGCTCACTATCTCCACCGACGGCCGCAAGGCCGCCCTGGATATCCGTATGGTCCTCACGGACGGCCCGTCCGGCCCGACGAAGATCGACGCCGCCGCCGACGCCATCCACCGAGTCTGGGAGCAAACGCAGGGCAACGAGTACCTCGACACGATCACCGGCGAGCCCTCACTGATCCGCGGCGCGCTGCAGCTGGTGTTCTCCGACATCGGCACACCGAACCCGGACCGCTGGAACGCTTACGACGAGTTGCACCTGCAACTCGTCGCGCGCGGGATGCCCGGCGAGCGGGTCCGCTTCATGCACGAAGCCAAGACCGACGTCGAGAAGGCCCGCATGTTCGCCGCCGCGCGCGCCGGGCACATCGCGGTGCTGATCGGCAGCACCGGAAAGATGGGCGTCGGCACCAACGTCCAAGCCCGCGCCATCGCTCTGTATCACCTGGACTGCCCGTGGCGGCCCTCCGACATCGCGCAACGCGAGGGCAGGATCATGCGGCAGGGCAACCAGAACCCGGAGGTCGCGATCGTACGGTTCGTCACCGAGCGGTCCTTCGACAGCTACATGTGGCAGGGCGTCGAGCGCAAGGCGACGTTCATCGCGCAGCTCATGCGCGGCCGGCTCGACAGCCGCGAGATCGAGGAGATCGACTCCAGCGCACTCTCCGCGGCAGAGGCCAAGGCCATCTCATCCGGCAACCCCTTGCTCTTGGAGCACTCCACGCTCTCCAACGAGGTCACGCGGCTGCGGCGGCTGGAGCGCGCCTACCAGCGCAACGAGCACATGCTCACCCACACCAGGCGCGAAGCTCAACACGCCGCCGAGCGTGCCGCCACCCAGATCGCCGGCCTGGAGGTCGCGCTGGGGCGGGTGATCGACACCAGCGGCGAGCGCTTCCGCATCCAGCTCCACGACCGCAGCTACGACTCCCGCGTGCAGGCCGCAGCCGCGCTCGCACGCTGGGCGAACAACGAGGGCCTGAAGTACGCGCCGCGCTACACCAAGCGCGACTACGGGACTATCGGCCAGATCAGCGGCTTTGAGATCCAGTTCGCTGTGCGCCCCGGCATGGGCGGCCTGGAGGCCGAGATCACGCTCGACGGCGTACCCCGCAGCACCTTCAGGATCGACAGCGACACTCTGCTCGACGGTCAGGTCGGGCTCATCCAACGCATCGAGAACCGCGTCTCCGGCATCCCCACCCTGCTCGCCGCCGCTCGCGAAGACCTCGCCGCCGCGCAACAGACCGTCGTCGACGCCGGCCAGCGCATCGGCCAGCCATTCCGCCACGCCGAGACCCTCCACGACGCCGAGCGGCACCTGGCCGACGTCGAGGCGCAGCTCGCCGAACTAAACGACGACGCCGACCCGGGCCTCAAGGACCCACCGGAGGAGCCGCTCGAGGCCCGGCTCACCGTGCAGAAGCTTCACGCCCAGCATCCGCCTCCCGCCGCGCCAGTGCCAGCCGAGCGCCCGACGCCACCGAGCTTCGTCCCCGCCGCACGCCCGTCGCGCCAGCCGCGCAAGACGCCCGACCTCAGCATGTAGCCCGCCTGCGCAACGCGGCGCGATCCGATCAACCCGGCCGGTCGCTGGGGAGCCGTCTCGCACCTGCGCAGTAGCGCACCGGACCCGCCGGTGCCCAACGCGCAGGAGAGCAAGCGACCATGAGCAGCCAACCTCCCGAACCACCGAGCAACCGCCCCTACGACCAGGACAACGAGCTGGACACCGATGAGCTGGAGCCCGAGCAGATCACGGCCCAAGCCGGCCAGGACATGGAGCTGCCGCACCCGGTTAACTGGCGCGCCCTGACCGCCGAGGACGCCGAGTACGAGTGGCTGGCGCTCAATGAGTGGATCGACTGGCTGCGCCACACCTTCGGGCTGCCGGCCTCGGTCATCCCGCCGGCATGGCACCGCCATCCCGAGCTGGTCTGGGAGCTCTCAGCGCTGCACCTGCACTGGCTCGGTGCCTACGACCCCGCCCAGCACGCCTCCGCCCCGATCGGCTGGCTCGCCGACTTCCACACCGCCCAGGCTCGCCTGCGCGAGTGGGTCGCGCTGTCCGGCACCCGCCTGGACCGCGACCGCCCCACCCGCCAAACGATCTGGCCCGGCGAAGAACCCCAACCTGCCCAACCCGAGACACCGATCATCAACCGCGACGAGGAGTTCGTCGCATTCGTCATCGCCGACGTCAACCGCCGCGCAGAAGACGAAGCACAGTTCCCTCGCCGGGGCAAGGCCGAACCGCAGGACCGGCCGTGATGCACCTGGCCCGTGCCGCGCACCAATCGTCGGGCATGACCAGGGCGGCGAGCCCGGACGAGCCGGCGCAGACCACCGAGCCGGTGTCGAGCTGGCAGACGAACCTACGGCAAGCCGCGTCAGAGGTGGCGCGGCGGTTCCCGCCGATGACCGCCGAGCAGGCAGCCGTGGTCCGCCGCGCCCTGCGAAAACAGCGGCGATGACCGGCGCCACGGCTCATCCGACCCGTGGCGCGATCAGGACTCGCTCAGGCTCGAAGGCGTTCTGCCCCCGGTTGGCGGTCCGCTGCACGCGCACGTCGAAGACGGCCTTGACGATCTTGCGCTGCTCCGCCAGCGCCAACTCGTCCCACGCCGCCCGCACGTCGCCGGCAGTGACCAGGGCACGGATGTTCTCGTCACTGATCGGCGGGACCAAAGCACGCTGCGCCTGCTCGATCTTCGGCCGCAGCTGCTGCTCGACCCGGGTCAACATCGACAACGGCAGCTCGCCAGCCGCGTAGCGGTCGGCCGCCTCATCCAACCGCTGCTGTAGAGAAGCCAACTCCTCCTCGACCGCGTGGGCCTGTGCGAGCCACCCGTCGCCGTCGGTCGTGGTCAGCCGGGCGAGGTTCGCCGGCTGCTCAAACCACGCCAACGCGACCTCCTGCACATAGGCGTCGAGGCCGGGCTGGGAGATCGTCGTCTTGTAACACCCCCGAAACTCGCATTGGTACTTGACCGCGTCACGCTTGTTCTTGCGCCGCAGCGTCGCACGTTTTAGCGGCCGCCCGCAGTAGTGGCAGCGGGCGATGTGAACCATCAGCGTCTTCGCCGGCATCCCACCCCCGCCCCTGACCCTGCGACCAGGGTCAGCGAACAGACGCTGGAGCTTCTGGAAGTCCTCCCAACTGATCAGCGGCTCCCAATCGGCATCGCCAATCACCTGCCCGCGGTAGACACGCTTGCCCGCGATCGTCGGGTTCTGCAACAGATGGCGGATCGTGTACGTGTCCCACCCGCGCGGATGCTCGGACCACGGGCGCATCGGCGTCGGCTCGCCCGCGTCCTGCAACCGCATCGCAACCGACCACATGCTCGCTCCCGCCAGCACGTCCCTGGCCGCGTCCCTGACGATCTGGCCTGTATGCGGGTCGGGCTCCTGGCGAACCAGCACCCCCGTTCGCTCGTCATACACACGCCGATACCCAAAGGCCAGCCGGCCGTGCGGACGGCCCTTCTCCGCGTTCCGCCGCGCCGTGCGCAACTGCCGCTCGCGCATCGTGTTCGCGTCCGCCTCCGCCCTGAGAAACTCGAAGCCCATCATGAAACTGTCATCCGAGCGGGAGAAGTCGTAGACCCGCCCCTGCGTCAGATACAGCACCCCAGCTCGCTGGCACGCCGCCCGCAGCTGCACATAGATCGCCAGGTCACGACCCGCCCGCGAGGGCTCCCAGGTCACAAACCCCTGAATCTGCCCCGACTCGATCAAGCCCAGGGCCACCTCGAATCCCTCCCGCTCCTTGCGCCGCCATTGCGACGCCGAACGATCCGCATCCGTGATGACGTCCACCACCCGCCACCCCAGCGGCTCACACCACGTCCGGCAATCAGCGATCTGATCGCCGATCGAACGCAGCAACCGCAGCCGATCCTTCGACGCCCGACCATAGATCACCGCGTCGATCACGTCAGTTGCCTCGGCGCCGAGGCCCTTATTCTTGCTGATGCTCTGCACGCCCATGAGGTACGCGCTCCTTTCCAACCCCCCCTTCGCATCCTCGACGAGCC
>JBEKGK010000002.1:0-66487 GCA_050012835.1 Solirubrobacteraceae bacterium
GCGCTGCAGAGCGCCGGGACGCTCGAGCGCTACATACCGGTGGACGTCACCGAGAGCATGGTACGCGACTGCGCGCAGCAGCTCACGAGCGAGTACCCGGGACTGCGCGTGCACGGTGTGATCGGCGACTTCGAGCGTCATCTCGACCGCGTCCCGCCGGCTGCCGGCCCGCGGATAGTGGCGTTCCTCGGCGGCACCGTGGGCAACTTCCCCCCGGGCAGCCGCCGCCGCGTGCTGCGCCAGATCGCCGGGCTGCTCGGGCCTTCCGATCACCTGCTGATGGGCACCGACCTGGTGAAGGACCCGCGCGTGCTGGAGGCGGCCTACGACGACGCGCAGGGGGTCACCGCCGAGTTCAACCGCAACGTGCTGCGCGTGCTGAACCGCGAGCTGCAGGCCGACTTCGATCCCGACGACTTCGACCACGTGGCGCTGTTCGACACGCAGAACGAGTGGATCGAGATGCGCCTGCGCGCGCGCCGCGAGCACACCACGCTCGTACGCGACCTCGACCTGCCGGTGCACTTCCACGCGGGCGAGGAGCTGCGCACGGAGATCAGCGCGAAGTTCACGCCCGAACGTCTGGAGGGCGACCTGTCGGCCGCGGGTCTGGAGCTCGTGCGCTGGCTGACCGACCCGGACGAGCTGTTCGCGCTGTCGCTGTCGCGAATCCGCCCGAGCTAGCACGCGCTATACGACGCAATACGTCGATATACTTTGGGATGTGGCCACCTCCCCGACTAAGCAGAGCATTGCGTTCCGTTTCAGTCGCGCCACCGTGGCGCGACTCAAGCAGCGCGCCCAAGAGACCCACGCACCACAGACAGCGCTCGCTGAGCGCTACATAGAGGAGGGTTTGCGCCACGATGAACACCCGCTCATCTACTTCCGCGACGGCGCGACAGGTCGCAGGCCGGCGCTGCTCGGCACGCGACTGGACGTCGCAGAGGTCGTCACGACGATCAGGCAGAACGGCGCCTCCACCGAGAAGGCCGCCGACTATCTGGAGATCCCACTTGAGCACGCCGACGCCTGCCTGCGCTACTACGCCGACTACAAGGATGAGATCGACGCCTGGATCGAGCGCTCCAACGCGATCGCGGAGCGCGAGCGTGAGCGTTGGCGGCGTCGCCAGCAGGCCTTTGCGTGAGGCTGCTGCTGGATGAGATGATCTCGCCTCGGATAGCTCGTGAACTCCGCGAGAGCGGACACGACGTCCATGCGTTCAAGAAGGACCGGCCCGATCTCGCCAGCCGCAGCGACCGCGATCTGGTCCGTCAGATGGCCGCAGAGCAGCGCGCGATCGTCACCAACGACATCGCCGACTTCCAGGCCATCCACGATCAGTTCGCCGCCGCGGGCGATGAGCACGCCGGGATGATCTTCACGTTCGACGCCACCATGCCTCGCACCAAGGACGCGATCCCTTACTGGGTAAGGGCATTGTCGACGCTGCTCGGCGAGCACAGCGAGGACGGCGCGCTGCCCAACCGGGTCCTCCATCTTCCCTGAGATATGGCCCGTCTCAAAGTGGACATTCACCTCTGTGATCGGGATTCAATAGGCTCCCAGCCATGAACATCGAGGGCAGCGCGGCGCTCGTGTCGGGCGGCGCATCGGGGCTCGGCGAGGCGACCGTTCGCGCGCTGCACGCGCGCGGCGCGCACGTCACGATCGCCGACGTGAATGCCGAGAAAGGCCAGGCGCTGGCGGCCGAGCTCGGCCTCGAGTTCGTCAGCTGCGACGTGCGTGAGGAGCAGCAGGTGCAGAGCGCCGTCGAGCGCGCAGCCAAGGCGGACGGCGGGCTGCGCATCGCCGTATGCTGCGCCGGCACCGGCTGGGCCCAGAAGGTGGCCAGCTCCAAGGGGCCGCACCCGCTGATGCCTTTCGAGACGATCATCTCGATCAACCTGATCGGGACTTTCAACGTGTTGCGCTTCGCCGCCAGCGCGATGATCGCCAACGACCCGCTCGACGACGGCGAACGCGGCGTGTGCGTCCACACCGCGTCGATCGCAGCGTTCGACGGCCAGGTCGGTCAGATCGCCTACTCGGCGTCCAAGGGCGGCGTCGTGGGAATGACGCTGCCGGCCGCGCGCGATCTCGCGCAGTACGGGATCCGCGTCAACACGATCGCGCCCGGCCTGTTCGACACGCCGCTGCTCGCCGCGCTGCCCGAGGAGGCCCGCCAGAAGCTCGGCGCCGGCGTGCCGTTCCCGCAGCGTCTGGGCCTGCCCGCCGAGTATGGGCAACTGGCGTGCCACATTGTCGAGAACCGCATGCTCAACGGCGAGACCATCCGGCTCGACGGCGCGCTGCGCATGCCTCCACGCTGACAGGTAAACGATAGGACCAGCGCTGCTGCCCCTCCCGTGGATAACGTCAACACCGATCCACTTCAGAGACCGCATACCCAGCCGACCCCCGGCCCATCGACACGGGAAGACAGCCAGTCTCTAGACTCCCGGGCCGTGACCGGCGTGAGGCGTGGGGCTCTAGTCGTATTGCTGCTCGCGCTGGTCGAGGCGGTGCTGCTCGGCGGCCATCTGCTGCACGGCGGGCTCTATGCGGAAGACTGGCTGCTCGCCGCGATCCATCATCAGTCGGGCATCTCGGGGGTGTTCAACCACTTCTACACGACACAGCCCGAGCGGCCCTTGGGGGAGGTGTACCTGGCGCTGACCGCCGCGCTGAGCGCAACCAACCCTCACACCCATTCGCTGTGGGGGCTGCTGACACTCCTGGCCGCAGCGAGCAGCGTGTACTTCCTGCTGCGCAGCCTGTCGTTGCGAACCGTCGATGCGCTGGCGATCGTGCTGCTGTTCATGGTCTTCCCGTTTTCCGACGGCGCATGGCTGTGGTATTCGGCGAGCCTCGGCTACCTCGCGATCGCGCTCGCCGCGATGGGCGGCACCCTCGCCGTTACCGGTCTGCGGCGCGAGGGCCGCGCGGCGGTGGCCTACCATCTCGGGGCGCTCGTGCTGTTCGCGGCGAGTGTTCTGACCTACCAGGTCGCCGCGGCGCTGATCTGCCTGTCGGTGCTCGTCTATCTGCCGCGCATGCCGCGCCGGCGCGCGGTCCTCCTGTGGATCTGCGACGTCGCGGCTGTCGTGCTGGCATCGGGCCTGCCCCGAGTGACGGTCGGGGCAGGCAAGAACGGTCCCGAGGAAATCATCCCCGTTCGGGACTGGTTCACTCACGCGAAACTGATTGCCGAGCAGGGCTTGAAGGTGCTGGCGGCCACGATCGTGCCGTTCGGCAGCCCGCACAGCAAAATCGTGCTGGCGGCCGCCGTGCTGATCGCCTGCGTTGTGGCCCTGCTCGCGTGGAGCGCGCGCGCGGAGCCCGAGCTGCGCCGCTGGCTGCTGGTGGCGGCGGCCGGCGCGGTCGTGATCGTAGCGGCGTACGTCGTGTTCGTCCCGGCGACGATCTCCAAGTACCAGCCGATCGCCGCCGGCCGCGCGAACCGAGTCAACATGCTGGCGTCGCTCGGCTACGTGCTCATCGCCTTCGCGCTCGCGATGACGCTCGCCACGAGCGTCGTGCGCCTGCTCGGCCGCCCGCCCGGATGGGCGCCAGCCATCGGCCTCGCGATAGCGGCGCTCGTGTTCGTCGGCTACGTTCATCGCACCCGCCAGGACGTCGCCGCGTGGGATCGCGCCGGCACCATCCAGCGCCGGGAGCTGGCGCAGCTGAAAGCGGCGGGACGGCCCGCTTCCGGGACCACGATCTACACCTTCGCGGGGGTCGGAGCGACCGCGGTGGAAGTGCCCGTCTTCCAAAGGACGGTCGCCCTCAACAGCGCCGTGCAGTTGCTATGGAACGACCCGACGCTGCACGCCTATCCGATCTTCGCCGGCACCGAGATGACCTGCACGGCCACAGAGGTCGTGCCGGTCCCAGCCGGCGCGAACAACGAAGCCGGTCCGGCCCAGTCAGCGAAGTATCGGCAGGCCGTCTTCTACGACTTCCGCAGCGGCCGCCAGCAGCTGATCGCCAGCGCCGCAGAGTGCCGGCAAGCGGTCGCCAGCTTCGTGCCGGGGCGAGTCCTCGGGTAGGCGGCAGCGTGATGCATCCGCGACGCGTCGCTCGCGGAGCTCGAGGCTACAGCCGTTCGACGAGCATCGCCATGCCCATGCCGCCGGCGACGCACATCGACTCGATGCCGTAGGTCTTATCGAGCGTCTCCAGGTCGTTGAGCAGCGTGGTCATGATGCGCGCGCCGGTCATGCCGAACGGGTGTCCCAGCGCGATCGCGCCGCCGAACGGGTTCAGCTTCTCGTCGGGGATTCCCAGCTCGTCTTTGCACGGCACGATCTGCGCCGCGAACGCCTCGTTGATCTCCACCACGTCCACGTCGTCGATCGTCATGCCCATGTTCTTCAACAGCTGCTGGATCGCGGGGATCGGGCCGAGGCCCATCACCTCGGGGCGGATCGCCGCCACGGTCGACGCGATTATCCGCGCGCGCGGCGTGAAGCCCTCGGCCTTCGCCTTCTCATCGCTCATGATCAGCAGCGCCGCCGCGCCGTCGTTCAGCGGGCACGCGTTGCCCGCGGTCACCGTGCCACCCTCCTTGAACACCGGCTTCAGGCCCGCCAGCGCCTCGATCGTCGTTCCCGGCCGCGGGCCGTCGTCCTTGCTGACCACCGTCTCCGGCACGTCGATCTCGTTGCCCTCCCTGTCGACGTCCTTGTGCGCGGGCACCGTCACCGGGACGATCTCCTTGTCGAAGTGCCCCGACTCCTGCGCCGCCACCGCGCGCGTCTGGGAGATCAGCGCCCACGCGTCCTGCGCCTCGCGGCTGACTTTGCGTTCCTCGGCGACGTTCTCCGCGGTCATGCCCATCGAGATGTAGGCGTCGTACAGGGAGCCCTCCGAGCCGTCCAGCTTCGGGTGGAGCTCGAACGGCGCGCCCGGCGCCGTGCGCGAGACCGCCTCCACGCCCGCCGCTATGTAGGTGTCGCCCTCGCCCACCTTGATCGCGTGGAAGGCCATGCGCGTCGTCTGCAGCGAGGACGCGCAGAAGCGGTTGACCGTGCACCCGGGCACGCGGTAGTCGATGCCCGCCAGCAGCGCGGCCATGCGGCCGATGTTGTAGCCGGTCTCGCGCTCGCCGTAGCCGCAGCCCATCATCACGTCGCCGATCGAGCGCTGGTCGAGCTGCGGGTTGCGCTCGATCAGGGCCTTCAGCGGGACCGCCGCGAGGTCGTCGCCGCGGACGCTCTTCAGCGACCCCTTGGCGGCGCGCCCGATGGGCGTGCGAATTGCATCGACGATCACGGCTTCAGGCATGTGTGGCTCTCTCCCTTGGTAGTTGGCCGGGGAACTATATAGAGGCCTCAGTCGAGGCTGTCATAGCCCCACAGGCTCACCAGATCGCGGCCGAGATAGTCGCTCAGCGCCACGACCTCCGGCTTGAAGCGACGACGCAGCTCCAGCATGAACGCTTCGTCAGGCGGGCCAGGGGCGGTGTAGACGGTACGGCGCCATTTTGCGCGAAACGCATCGCTGCGCATTGGCTTTGGTATCAGCGCGTTCACGGCTCTTGAGAGAACGCCCGCCGCGGCCGGGTTTTTGCGGGCACGCCGTGCGACGCCCGCGAGGCGATGGAGGTGCACGAAACGAGCGCTCGTCACCGGATAGGTATCGATCGTCTCGATTGGACACGTCTCGTCCACCTCGAGGAAACGCAACACCCTGCGTATCGTCCCCTCGTTGTCAGCGCGAAAGTCGTCGTAGATCAGCACCAGCACGTTCTCCGGCGGGAACACGGCGTGGTAACGGCGCAGCTGCTCGACGTATCGCACGTGCTGCGAGTACATCAGCGTCTCCGGGTGATGGCTGCCGCGAGGGATGCGTTTCCCTTGGCGCCTTTGCTCCTCGAGCGCGATCGCCTTGCGGAAGTCCCGCTGCGTCTCGACCCTGTTGGCGGTGAGCTGAAGATGGAACGAGCGCAGGTAGCTTGCGGGCTCTCGCAGGATCGCGATTATGCGTGCAGCCGGCTGCACCTCTGCGATGCCGCCCGCCGCAGCGGTCGATCTGAGGTACTGGGGCGACGCCTCACCGATGCGCTGCTCCGCACCCGCCGGCGCGAACAGCGACAGGTAGCCCTCGAGCGTGCGCGGGCGCCCAGCCGGCGGCTGGCGTGCCAGCTGGGAGCGCTGGTCGGTGGCGAAGAACCGCGGCTCCTTGACCTCGGGCATGAAGATCTGCGGGTGCCGCTTCAACATCTGATAGAGCGCCGTCGTGCCGCACTTCTCATGGCCGACGATGAAGAAGTCGGGCACCCTCGTCGCCGCCACCGCTGTCGCCGGCGCGCCCGCCGCCGAGCCGTTCGTCGTCTCAGCCACAGATCGGTTCGTCGTCTCAGCCACGGTTCGTCGTCTCAGCCACAGATCACAGATCCAGCCGGCTGACGCCCAGCTCGTCGAAGCCGACGTGATGGGCGAGCTCGTGGCGCACCGTACGAGTCACCTGGTCGCGCAGCAGCTCGGGGTCGTGCCCGAAGTCGCGACGAAGCGTGTCGCGGAAGATGACGATGCGGTCGTGCACATCGTCGCGAGCGACACTGCCCCCCTGGTAGAGCCCGTACGCGCCACGACGACGCCCGCCGTCGGAGATCACCACCGCGACATGCGCCAGCGCGTTTCTCAGCAGGTCCGGCAGGTCGTCCAGCGCGTCGCGGACCAGCTCCTCGAAGTCTGTGTCGTTGAGCGGGTCAAGCTCCATGAACTCGGCTTCTTCGGGCGCCACGGCAAGCCCTTCGCGGGCGAGGCGCTCGGAGTAACGCACGATCTCTTCGAACTCGCTCTCGGACTCGGGGTTGTGCCAGCCGGCCAGGTGCACCGCCACGAACGCCACACCGCCCATCAGCGCCGCCGCGACGATCACCCCCAGCGCGACGTCCTCGAGCGCCCTGACCACGCCGATCGAGCTGAAGCCCTGCCCGACCACCAGCACCACCAGGCCCACCGACATCGCCACCAGCACCGCCACGCCCACACGCCGAAGGGAGCGGGGATCTCCGGGAGGGATGGACGGGCGCATCGCCGGGATTATCAGCCTTCCCGCCCAGTTCTATTTAAGCGTGCGGGCGATCACGAGACGCTGGATCTCGTTGGTGCCCTCGTAGATCTGGGTGATCTTGGCGTCTCGCATCATGCGCTCGACCGGGTACTCCTTCACATAACCGTAGCCGCCCAGGACCTGAACGGCCTCGACCGTGACCGCCATGGCGGTGTCCGAGCAGAAGACCTTGGCCATTGAGGAGTACTTGGCGCGCAGAGAATGGCCCTGGTCGGCCATCGCGCACGCCTTGTACAGCAGCTCGCGGGCGGCCGCCGTCTGTGTTTCCATGTCGGCCAGCTTGAACTGGATCCCCTGGAACTCGTTGATCGCCTTGCCGAACTGCCGCCGCTCGCGTGCGTAGGCCACGGCATAGTCGGTGGCCCCCTGCGCGATCCCCACAGCCTGCGCCGCCGCGCCAAGGCGCGTGCGCTCGAGCGTGCCCAGAGCCACGGACAGGCCCCTGCCCACCTCTCCGATCACGTTCTCGTGCGGGACCCGCACATCCTCGAAGATCGGCTGCCCGGTGGGCGACGCGCGGATGCCCAGCTTGTGCTCGAGCTTGCCCACGCTGAAGCCCGGGCGATCGGCCTCGACGACGAACGCCGTCAGCCGGCGGCTCTCGCGGTCGCTGACCGCGAAGCAGATGTAGAAGTCCGCGACGCCGAGGTTCGTGATCCAGTTCTTGGTGCCGTTGATGACCCACTCCTCGCCATCCCTGACGGCCGTGGTCTTCATGCCGGCTGGGTCCGAGCCGGCCTCGGGCTCCGAGAGCGCGAACGCCGGCGACCACTCTCCGGTGGCACACCTGGGCAGGAAGCGTTCCTTCAGCTCGTCGCTGCCGAACAGCTGGATCGGCAGCGTGCCGAGCTCCTGGACCATCAGGATCAACGCGCAGGCGGCGTCCACCTTGGCGATCTCCTCGACCGCCATGTTCAGCATCAGCGTGCCGGTGCCCGTGCCTCCGTACTCGGTCGGGAAGGGCAGCCCGAGGATGTCCTGCTCGGCCAGCAGCTTGCGCACGTCCCACGGATATTCCGCCCGCTCGTCGATCTCGGCCGAGCGCGGCGCGATCTTCTCCCGCGCGATCCGTCCGATCGTCTCGCAGAAGTCGACGTGCTCCTGGGGAACCGTGTAGACGTCGCTGATCGCCTCCATGCCTTCTGATCCTAGTGATGAGATGAGCACTCCGCGCTGTTCCCCGCTACACCGCTACGCTCACCGTTGATGAGCACCGGCGACGAGGCCCGCGAGATCGATGTCGAGCCCGCACGGCTCGCCGAGTGGCTTGCCGAGGACCCGGCCCCACAGGTGATCGACGTGCGCGAGCCCCATGAGCGCGAGGCCGGCCACATCGAGGGCACGCGGCACATCGAGCTCGTCAACCTCTCATCACAGGCGGGCACCGTCGAGCGCGACCGGCCCGTGGTCTTCTACTGCCGCGTAGGTGGGCGCTCGGAGATGGCCGCGCAGGCATTCCGCGCGGCGGGCTTCGAGGCGTACTCCATGAGCGGAGGCCTGCTGCGCTGGGCGGACGAGGGCCGGCCGCTGTCCCCTGAGGGCGGCCGCGTGGCCAATCACTAGCAGCTGGCTGCGGGCGCAACGCCGCGTGGGCGGCGCAAGCGCCGCCGCCGGGCGTCGCTGCTCTTTCAAAGTCTGTCTAACCATGGTTATACGGTCTGTCAAACGCCGAATCGGACGACAGGAGGAGATCAGATGGAGGCTTCCAGCGACTACCCCGGGGTCACCACCGGCGAGGGCTATGCGGTGGCCAATCTCGACGATCTGGGCGAGGGGCCCGGCTTTCGCAAGGTCCGCAAGGCACTGGGCGTCACCGCGTTCGGTGTGAACGCGATCGTCCTGCCCCCCGGCATCGAGACGGGCTCGCACTACCACGACGAGCAGGAGGAGCTGTATTTTGTTCACCGCGGCGCGATCGAGATGCAGTTCGGTGACGGCTCCGTGCAGCGACTTGGTGAGGGCGGCCTCGCGCGCGTGGACGCAGCGACCGTGCGCAGGATCCGCAACCTCGGCGACGTGGACGCCGTGTACCTGTGCGCGGGCGGCAAGGGTGGCTACGTCGGACGCGACGGACGCGTCCCGCCCGGCGAGGAGCAGGGGGTCAGGGTGCTCCACGACCTCTCCGGTGAGCCACCCAAGTGAGCCCGGTGGAGGCATCCAGTTGAGCGACGCCGAGGACCTGTCGAAGACCGGCCCGCGGCGGCTGCTACGTGTCGGGCCCGAGTTGGCGATCCCCGTGTCCGAGATCACGCTGCGCACGAGCCGCTCCTCCGGCCCCGGCGGTCAGCACGCCAACGTGACCGCCTCACGCGTGGAAGCGATCTTCGACGTGCTCTCCTCGCCATCGCTCAACGAGGACCAGCGTGAGCGGGTGCTGGCGCGCGCGGGACCGCGGCTCGTCGCGGTCGCCCAGGACGAGCGCTCGCAGGTGCGCAACCGCGAGCTCGCGCTCGAGCGGCTCGCCGAGCGCCTCGGGCGCGCGCTGATCGTGCCCCGCACACGCCGCGCCACCCGCCCGAGCGCCGCCGCGCGCGCTCGCCGGCTCGATTCCAAGCGCCGGTCCGCCCAGCGCAAGCAGGAGCGCAAGCCGCCGCCGGCGGAGAACGACTAGTCCAACAGCTCCTTGACTGCGCGCTGGTGCAGACGACCGAGCGGGGTCTTTTCCGGGTAGAAGCCGATCGCTTTCCACAGCAGGCTCGACGCGGGCGCCCACGCGACGATCAGGTACACGCCGAGCACGAGCGCAGCCGTCCGCAGTCTGCGCGAGCTCGACAGCGCCGCCAGCGGCAGCACCCACAGCACGTACCAGGGCAGGACCCAGCTGAGCGTCACCAGCAGCGCCACGCTCGCCCAGCCGGAGGCCGTGATCGATCGCGCGACGCCGCCGGCCGCACCACCGTCAACAGCATCGGTCGCGTCAGACGCGCGCCATCCCCGCCACGCCATCCAGCAGCAGCCGAGCACCATCACGACCAGCACGCCGCTGAACGCCTCGCGCAGGCCCGAGCTCTCACCGCCGGCGCCGGCCGCCAGACCGATCAGGTTGGGCACGCTCTCGCTCGTGACGACGCTGCCCTGCGTGCTCAGATCGGGGATGTGGGGGCCAAACGCGAGCACGCTTGCCCCGCCCACCACCACGCCCGCCACGATCATGCCCAGCACGAACTGCACGAGCGCGCGCGGCGCGCGCAGCAGACCAGCGAGCACGACCGGGATCAGAACCGCCGCCGACGCCTTCATCGCCACAGCCGTCACGAGCGCCGCGCCCGCCCCGATCTCGAGCGCCGCGAACGGCAGCAGCCATTCACGCAGGCGGCTGAGCGAGATCCGGCCGGCCGCACCCGCGTGCCCTCGCGCACGCGCCAGCAGCAGCAGATAGAAGGCGAGAACTATGAAGAACATCATCAGGAAGTCGTTGTGGTCGCCGCCGAGGCCCCACACCAACACGATCGGGTTGAGCCCCACGAACGCGACGGCCGCCAGCGGGTCGCGGCCCAGCAGCCGCGCGCACTTCCACACCAGCAGGATCATCCCCAGGCTCGTCACCATGAGGATGCCCTTCAGCGCCCAGAAGGATCCCGCCACGCCGAGCGGAACCACGGCGAACGTGATCAACGTGAAGAGCGGGCCGTACGGGCTCAGCAGCTGGCGCCAGTTGCTGAGCAGAAAGCTCGGATCGTTGTGAGGCTCGAGCATCGGGATCGTCGTGTACGGGTTGAGGTTGTGCACGACCTCCATGCGTCCATAGTTGACGTAGTTGAACAGGTCCGTCAGAGCGAGCGGTGGGGAGAGCAGGAAGATCGCGTGGGCAGTCACGATCGCCGCTATCACCCAGCGCGCCGGCAGCCACCGCAGGCGCCGCAGCACGACCGCGTAGCCGCCGTACATGGTCACGAGCGCGCCCGAGAACAGAAGTTTGAGCGTCGTGCCGTCGTTCGTGAACCCCTGCAGCAAGCCGCCGAGCGGACCGGCCATCCAGCGCGGGAAGTAGCCGGTGTGGGTGGTCGGCGTGAGGCCGCTCGGACGGTTGGACGCGATCAGCACGATGAACAGGCTGAGCGCCACGATCGCGGCCAGCGCCAGCGCGCCCACCAGCGCGCCCGCCTGCGCGTCTGTGAGCTCGCCCGCGCGCCCGCGCGAGAGCCAGCCGCCGGGTCCGCTCCGCCGCGCGGCGCCCGGCGTGCCGCGAAGGGGGACGGTTGTCGCGTCGCTCGCCATGCTCAGCGTGGGCACGATATCCGCTCTGCGGGCACCGAGGGCGCGCTCAGGCGGGGGACGCGATTCTGCGGCGGGTCCTTAAGCGCCGAGGGCCCGCCGAAGCGGGCCCTCGAGCAGTGGCTTGCGCCAGAGCTAGATCGTCTGGACGTTTACGGCCTTGGGACCCTTCTCGCCCTGCTCCGGGTCGTAGGAGACCTTGGCCCCCTCCTGCAACGACCGGTAGCCCTCGCCGTTGATGCCGGTGTGATGGACGAACAGGTCCTTGTCACCGTCATCCGGGGTGATGAAGCCGAACCCCTTGTCGTCGCTGAACCACTTTACTGTGCCAGTAGGCATGGTGTGAATTTCCTCCACGGTATGTGCGTGCTGCACGCGGAGGATGCTTCTCGAAGCTTCGACCTGCGAGCGCTTGCACTACTTTCGCCGGTCTTTTCCGCCGGCCATACAATGACGACGGTAGCACGTCGCGATGACCACGTGTTGTCGACTTGTTGCACGAAAGGATGGCGCGCCGCCGATTCGCCACCGCGGGCGCGGCTAGGCTGAGGTGATGGAGGCGCACGCAGGGCACGATCCGGGTGCGGCGGCCGAGGAGCCCGTGCGGCTGAGTCGCCTGCTGCCGGCTGGCGATCCGGGCACCGTCGCCGAGATCGTCGAGGGGCTGGGGCTGTGGGACAGGCCCGATCCGGCGCCAGAGCGCCAGCGGGTGATGCTCAACATGATCAGCACCCTCGACGGGCGCGCGAGCGTCGGCGGACGCTCGGGGCCAATCAGCGGCCGCGCCGACAGAGCGCTGTTCCATGGCCTGCGCAGCGCCGTCGACGCCGTGCTCGTGGGTGCGGGCACGGTTCGCACCGAGCGCTACGGGCGCATCATCCCGGACGCCTCGCGCAGGGCGCTGCGTCGGCAGCGGGGCCTCCGCGAGGAGCCGCTTGCATGCATCGTCTCCGGGCGCCTGGCGCTGGACGGGGACATCCCGCTGCTGAGCGAGCCCTCCGCGCGGGTGGCGATCCTCACCGCCAGCGCGGCAAGCCTGCCCGCCACGGCCGCCGGCGTCGACTACGTGCGCACCGTGCGCGAAGGGCATCTGGACCTCGCGGCGGCCATGAGCGAGCTGCGCGCGCGCTTCGACGTCCACAGCGTGCTGTGCGAGGGCGGCCCGCATCTGGCGATGCAGTTGCTCCAGGCGGGTCTGCTCGACGAGCTGTTCCTGTCGCTCTCGCCGCTGCTCGCCGGCGGCGAGCCCGCTGGCGGCGAGGCGCCGCGGATCCTAGCCGGCGGCGAGCTCGAGCCACCCGCCGGGCTGGAGCTGCTGGGAGCGCTGCGCAGCGACTCCCATCTGTTCCTGCGCTACGGCGTGCCTGCGCGCGAGCGCGTCTCGCGCGAGACGATGCCCAGCAGTTCGCTCGCCAGGTGACGGCCCTGTGCAGCCACCCTCGGGATCGCCGCGATCCGTACCACCACCTCATCGCCGTCGAGCTCCTCGAGCGTGATGCGCGGAGCGTCGCGCAGCGGCGTCTGCAGTGACTTCTCGAGGATCTCCTGCAGGTCGCCGGGCGTCATGCCCGCGCGCAGGCGCGCACGCAGGTTCACCGCCTCGGGCTCGCGCAGCGGCAGCACCGCCACGTTGAGCACCACGCTGTTGGGCACCAGGATCGAGTCATCGCCAGTCGCGAACGTCGTGTACAGCAGACCCAGCGAGCTGACCGTGCCCTCGAGCTGGCCGGCCAGCGGGCCGCCCTGCAGGCGCACGCGCTCCCCCACGCGGAACGGGCGCGCGCTCAGCAGCACCGTGCCCGCGATCAGGTTGCCGAGCGTCTGCTGCGCTGCCAGCCCGAAGATCACCGCCGTGAACGCACCGCCCAGAGCCAGTTCCTGCGACTGGATGCCGGCGATGCGCAGCGCCACGAGCGCCGCCACCACCACCGTCGCCAGGCGGATCGCGAACCCGACCGTGCCGGCCGTCGCGGGCTCCATGCGCCGGAACAGCGCAGGACCCATGCCGCGACCGATGTCCCGCGCGATCGCCCAGCCGAGGATCACCAACACGATCACCGTCGCCACCCGCACCGGCGTGTCGAGGCCTTCCAGCGACGTGCTGTAGTCGCCTCGGTGAATTGCCTCCGCCATCGATTCGTGCCCGTGTTTGATGAGCGTCGTCGTGCCGAACAGGCTGAGGCGGTTGTCGTAGAGGATCACCACGCCCACGAACAGCGGCACGAGCAGCAGCGCCTCCAGACGCGCGCGCTTGACCACGCGCGGGCTTATCTGGCGCAGCAGGCCGACCTCCTGCCAGGCCTGGCTGCGGGTCTCGAACATCTTCGGCGGAGTTCTCGGAGCGGGCACGGCCGTCAATGATGGTGCATCGCCGCCCGCCAACCCGGGATCACGCCTGCGCGCGAGGCGCCGCCCACATCAGCTCTGGGTGTAGATCACCATCGCCAGCCCGAACAGCAGGCAGTAGACCGCGAACGGCGTGAGCGTCTTGGTCTTGAAGTAGCCGACCAGGAACCGGACCGTGAACACGGCCGTCACGGCTGCGACCGCGCACGCGACCAGCGCCTGGCCGCGAATCCCGTTGCCCAGGTGACCGAGCAGGTCGGGCAGCTTGACGATGCCGGCGGCCAGGATGATCGGCGTGGCCATCAGGAACGCGAAGCGAGCCGAGTCGCTGTGGTCGAGCCCGCGCGCGAGACCGGCCCCCATCGTCACGCCGTCGCGGCTGATGCCCGCGACCAGCGCGGTCGACTGCGCCACGCCGACGACCAGCGCCTCGCGGTATTCGAGCGTGTTCAGCTCGCGCGCGCCGTCGGGCTTGGCGCCCTCCCGCACCGCCAGTTCGCGCACCTCGGCGCGGCGGCGAAAGCGCTCGGCCGCGAACAGCACGCCGCCGTTGACCATCAGGAAGATCGCCGCGACTTCGGGCTTCGCGGTGAGCGTGCGCAGCTGGTGCTCGAACGCGAGCCCGAAGACGCCGGCGGGGATGCTCGCCGTGATGATCAGCCATGCCAGCCGCTCGGTCGGGTCCTCGGCGCGGCGCTTGGCGAGCGTGCGGAAGAAGGCAGCGATGATCTGGACCCAGTCGCGCCAGTAGTACGCCAGCAGGCCGAGCGCGCTGCCCACGTGCAGCATCACCACGAACGCCAGCCAGAAGGACTCCGACTGCGACTGCGCGTCGACCAGCTTGTTCCACCCGAACAGCGTCGGGAACAGCACCGTGTGCCCGAGGCTGGAGATCGGGAACAGCTCGGTCACGCCCTGCAGGAAGCCGAGCACGATCGCCTGGAAGTAGCTGATCGCTGACGCGATGGGAATCGCCACGGCGGCTGACATCGGGGCGGGAGCTTATTGCAGCGCATAGCCTCCCGGCCGTGCCATCGGAGGATTCTCACCTCACACCGCATGCCGACTCCTCGCCGCGGCGCGCCGACCCGTCGCCGCGGCACGCCCAGCCCTCGTTGATGCAGATCGTGCGCGATTGGGGCAGGATCGGCTGCATCGGCTTCGGCGGGCCGCCCGCGCACGTCGCGCTGCTGCGCGAGCTGTGCGTGCAGCGCCGCCGCTGGCTCACGAGCGAGCAGTTCGAGCGGGCGATCGCAGCCACCAACCTGCTGCCCGGCCCCGCCTCGACGCAGCTCGCGATCTACTGCGCGTGGCGTCTGCGCGGCTATCGCGGCGCGCTGCTCGGAGGTCTCAGCTTCATCCTTCCCGGACTGGTCGCGATCATCGCGCTCGCCGCGCTGTTCCTGTCGGGGTCGCCGCCGAGCTGGCTGCGAGGGGCCGGCATGGGCGCGGGCGCGGCCGTCGCCGCGGTGGCCGTGCGCGCCGGGCTGGGCGTGGCCAACCCGATCTGGTCGCGCGCGAGAGGACGCCGCCGCGCGCGCGTGCTTGCATACGGCCTTGCCGGCGGGGTTGCCGCGGCGCTGGCCGGACCGTGGCTGGTGCTCGTGCTGCTCGCATGCGGCCTGGTGGAGCTTTCCGGCCACCGGCTCGTCCGCCGCGGCGGGGACACGCACGCCTGGCTCGCAGCGGCGGGGCTGCGCCTGGTGCGTGCCACCGCGCATCCGATCGGGCGCCGCCTGCCCTCATGGCCGCTGCTCGCCACAGTCGCCGAGCCCGGCGGCACGCTCGCGCTCGTGTGGACCGCGCTGAAGGTCGGCGCGCTGGCATTCGGCGGAGGCTTCGTGATCGTGCCGCTGATGCAGTCCGACGCGGTCGGCACCTACCACTGGATGTCCCACGGGCAGTTCCTGAATGCGGTCGCGCTCGGCCAGGTCACCCCCGGGCCGCTCACGCAGACGGTGGCGGTGGTCGGCTATGCCGCCGCCGGGCTGCCGGGCGCGCTGCTCGCCGCGCTGGTCGCGTTCGCGCCGTCCTTCTCCTTCATCCTGCTGGGCGCCCAGCGCTTCGAGCGCATGCTCGTCAACGAGCGCGTGCTCGCGTTCCTGGCCGGCGCCGCGCCGAGCGCCGCCGGCGCGATCGTGGGCGCGGCCGTGCCGCTGACGAGCGCGCTCAGCGAGGGCTGGCAGTACGCGGTGCTCGCCGGCGGGGCGATCGCCCTGCTGGTGCTGCGCCGCGGCGTCGTGCCGACGCTGCTGCTCGCCGGCTGCGCGGGCGTCGCCGCGGTCCTGCTCGGAGCGCCCGTGCCGCGCTGAGGAGCCCCGCGGGAGCACGCCGCGGGTCCCCGGGACCCGGAATCCTGGAAACAGCGCGCGCGAACTTCACCATCGCTTCACACGATCATTGCCGCTTGGTCACAAAAAAGCGTGCTTTGCAGGGAAATCTGTTTGATATGAATGGTGACGGATCGACAGTGCACGAGAGCGCGACAGCGCACGCACGCGGTGTCATGACGACAGCGGCACTGCAAGCGGCGAGCATGGTCGACATGCACTGTCACTCGACCGCCTCACAGGAGTCCAAGCTGGGCGTGCAACGCGCGGTCGGACTGCCCGAGTGCGCCACGCCGCCACAGGAGGTCTACGAGCTGGCCAAGCGGCGCGGCATGGACTTCGTGACGATCACCGACCACGACACGATCGCGGGCGTGCTCGAGATCGCCGATCGCCCCGACGTGTTCATCTCCGAGGAGCTGACCGCGCACTTCCGCGACGAGCCCCAGGCGGTGCACGTCCTCTGCTACGGCATCACCTGCGAGGACCACGAGTGGCTGCAGGCCAACAGCGGCGACGTCGAGCTGTGCGCCGCCTACATGTACGAACAGGAGATCGTGTGCGCGCTCGCTCACCCCTACTACACCGTCGCAGCCCCGTTGAGCGCCCGTCATCGCCGCCGCCTGGCCGAGCTGTTCGGCATCTGGGAGATCCGCAACGGCGCGCGCGCTCGCGAGCTCAACCGACCGGCGGCCACGTACGTCGCTACACGCGAGGGCATCGGCATCGGGGGCAGCGACGACCACGCCGGGGTTGACATCGGACGCACGTACAGCGAAACGCCGCCCGCGCGCACGCCGCAGGACTTCCTCGCGCACGTGCGCGCCGGTGACGTGGTCGCCCGCGGAGCGCAGGGCAGCGCCGCCAAGTGGGCGCACGCCGCGATCGCGCTGGCCGCACGCTCGTTCGGCAGGGACCGGCCGGCCGGAGAACGCGAGCGGCCGGACCCCGGACGGGTGATGACGATGGCCAGCCGCCTGCTGCGCGAGGGCGACGCGCGTCGTGGCGCGGTCGGCAACGACCTGGACCCCGATGACGCCCGCTGCCTGCTGCGGGCATGGCTGAGCGCCGTCGAGCTCGACCAGCTCGATACCCTGACGGGCACAGGCGAGCATGAGCTGATCGCCTACATGCAGCAGGATGACTTCAGCCACGCGGACCTCTACCGTCGCGCCTGCCGGCTGCACGAGCGCAAGCTGCGCCGCGCGGTCGACGTGGCGGTCAGCGCCGCGATCGGCCAGGCCGACGTGCTGGTGGCCGCCGAGGGGCTGTTCGAGGCGTGCATCGCCGCGATCCCCTACGCGCCCGCGACCGCGTTCCTCGCCAACGAGCAGGCGAAGCTCGCCGCGATCCCGAACACCGCGAGCGCCCGCCTGAGTCGGGCTGCGGACGAGCGGCGGCGAGACGACGGCGAGCGCCCGCGAGTGGCGATCCTCGCCGACGGCATCGGCTCCACACACGGGGTCACGCGCACGATCGAGGAGATCCGCCAGCGCGGCGTGCCCAGCTTCGACATCGACGTGGTGGGCACCGACCCGGAAGTCGACCGGCGCCTGTCGGCGGTGGCGGAGATCGACGTGCCCTTCTACCCGGGCCTGCGGATCGGCGTCCCCAGCCTGCCGGTCGCCGTGCAGACGCTCGCGGGCCTGAACGGCGCGGGCTACGACGCGATCCACGTCTGCTCGCCCGGACCGGCGGGCGTCGCCGGCGCGCTCGTCGCGCGCGCGCTGGGCCTGCCGCTGGTGGGCAGCTACCACACCGAGCTGACCGCCTATGCGGGATTGCGCTCGGGTGAGCGGCGCGTGGCCGACGCGATGGCGCTGGCCGTCGGCACCTTCTACCGCGCGTGCGACGTCGTCCTCTCCCCCAGCCCGGCCTCCGACGGCGCGCTGGCCGCGATCGGGATGCCGCCCGAGCGCGTGCTGCGCTGGGACCGCGGCGTGGACACCTCGCGCTTTCACCCATCGCTGCGCGATGAGTCGCTGCTGCCCGACTCGATCAACGTCCTCTACTCCGGGCGCATCACGCGCGAGAAGGGCGCTGAGCTGCTCGCTGACGCCTTCCTGAGGGCGCGCGCGCGCGACCGATCGGAGATCGGCCGGCGCCTGCACCTGGTGCTCGCCGGCGGCGGCCCCGAGCAGGAGTACCTGCGCGAGCGCCTCGGCGAGCACGCGACCTTCCTCGGCTGGCAGGAGGGCGCCGAGCTGGCCCGCACGTACGCGAGCGCCGACATCTTCCTGTTCCCCAGCGCCACCGACACCTTCGGTCAGGTGATCCTCGAGGCGCAGGCCAGCGGGCTGCCGGTGATCGCGCTCGCCAGGGGCGGCCCGCTGTCGCTGATCGAGGAACGTGTCAGCGGGCTGCTGTGCGAGCCCGACGCCGAGCTGCTGGCCGACGCAGTGCTCGAGCTCGCGCGCTCGCCGCTGCAGCGAGAGCACCTCAGCCGCGGCGCGCTGCGCGCGGTGCGCCTGCGCACCTGGGAGCACACGCTGGCGCGCCTCGCGGACGGCTATCACCGCGCGCTCGCCGGCCACCACGACAAGCGCCTGTCCGCGGAAGCGAGCGACCGCGCCGCCTGAGGCGCGCGGCGGACACCCATGCTCGGCCTCCCTGACAGCCACGCGCGACAGACGATCGCCGTCGCGCTGCACGGGATCGAGCCGGCGACGTTCGAGCGCTGCGCCATGATCCGCGACTGGCTCGACGATCACGGCGTCGACCGCGTCACGCTGCTGGTGATCCCCGCGCGCGACCTGCACCCGGTGGGGGAGCGCTCGCCGGAGATGGTCGAGTGGCTGTGCGAGCGCCGCCGCGCCGGCGATTCGATCGCGCAGCACGGCTTTCAGCACGTCCGCCCGCGCACCGTCGGCTCGGCGCGACGACTGCTCGCCCGGGCCCACGGCCAGCGCGAGGGCGAGTTCTCCGGGCTGGACGACGAGGAGACCCGCCGTGCCGTGCACGCCGGCTGGCGCGTGCTGAAGCTGGCTGGCATCGAGCCCGATGGCTTCGTCGCCCCCGCCTACGCCTACACGCCCGCGCTGCGCCAGACGCTGAGCCTCAGGTTCAGCTGGTGGGCGGGGCTGCTGCGCGTGCACCGCGCGCAGCAGCAGCTCGACGCCGGCGAGAGCGAGCGATCGGCGGTGACCGAGCGCGGCGCCCTGACGAGCGCTTCAGAGCCGACGGTGGGCCAGCTCGCCCCCGCGTGGAGCCTCGCTGGCACCGGACCGATCAGCCGCGTCTTCTCCCCCTCGCTCGTGCGCGCCGGCTCGCTGCTGCCAACCAGCACCCTGCGCCTGGACCTGCAGCCCTCCGACCTGCAGATCCCACGCCACATGATGGCGCTGGAGTGGGTGCTCGCGCGCGCCGGCTCGCGCCGCACCGCCGTCACCTACCGCGAGCTCGCCGGCGTCGCGCCGCTTGCCGGCCGCGCCGGCCGCGAGCCGACTCAGCTCTTGCCGGCGGTGAACATCGCCGGTTCGAACGACTTGACGGCTGACAGCGCCGCGTAGCCGACGTGCCCCAGGCCGAACAGGTCCTCGATCGTGCGCAGCAGCGAGAAGTGGTTGAACGGTTCCTGGCTGGTGGTGGCGCCCTTCACGTATGGCGACAGCAGCAGCGCCCCCACCGCCCCGCCGCCGCTGGGGGCGCCGGTGAGCGTCTTGGTGGGCGCGTTCGCGAACAGCGGCTGACCGCAGCAGGAGCTGGAGTCGGCGAACGCGCCACTCGAGGGCGCCTGGTCGACGGTTATCACCAGCAAGCCGCTTTCCTTGTAGGCCTTCGAGCCCATGATCTCGGGTACGACCTGTTTGAGGAACGTGTCCGCAGGCGCCAGTCCGGCCGGGGCGCCGGCGGAGCATGGTGTCGGGTTCCCGTCGTGACAGCGGTCCGGCACGATGTAGGAGAAGCTCGGCGTGCTCCTGGCGCTTGCCAGGTCGGCCTTGAGCTTGTCGAGGCCGACGTCGTCGGCGGCACACTGCGGCGAGCCGGTGATCGAGGCGAAGTAGACGAACGGGTTGCGGAACGTCGCGTACGGCCCGCTGCTCGCGGCTTCCTGGGCGCTCGCGTCGGCCTGCCCGAGGGCCGGGTGAGGGCACGCGCCCAGCGCGGCGCCTTCGTCGATCCCTTCGATGTACGCCCGCCACGTGAGGCTCTTGGCGGACAGCTGACCGGCGAGCGTCTGCGTGGAGGCCGGATAGACGCAGCCGCTGCCGAGCACCTGTTCGTCGGCGCCGGTGCCGGTCGGCGCTATGTCCGTGTAGTTGGGGCAGTTGGCAGCCGTTTCCGCGGTCGGCCCCTGGCCGCTCAGCAGCGCCACGCCGTCCGCCAGCCCCTGATGCGCGATCCCGTCGTAGCGGGTGAGCAGCTCGCCCTTGTGCTCGAGCGTGCCGGTCAGGTACGTGGCCGTGGATGCGGGACCGAACACCGACGCGTACGGCTCGTCGGAGAGCACGATCACGAACACGTGCTTGAGCGGCGGCAGCTTCTTGGCGGGGCTGCCGGCGGAGGATTCGGAGGAGCCGCTTTCAGAGCTGCCGGACCCGGCTTGCGACCCGGAGCCGGATTCGGAGCCCGAGCCGGATTCGGAGCTGCCCGAGCTGCCGCTCGTACTCGACGGCGTCTTCGCCGCGGGCGCGCTTTTCGTGGGGGCAGGCGTCGGTTCGGATTCGGAGGCTGGCGGTTCGCTGGCGGAGGGTTCGGATGTGGTGGACGGGGAAGTGGTCGTGGAGGGCGGCCCGGTCGCGGGAAGCACGACCTTCACCGGCGAGCGTGCCGAGGCGAGCGTGGCATTCACCCGCGAGCGGGCGACGTTGCCCATGAGCACCCCGAAGCCGAGGAACACCACGACCAGCAGCGCCGACACCCGAGGCGGCGGAAGCTTCAGGCCGGTTGACGCTGGCGCGACCGCTACTGCTGGGGTTGGCGCGACGACGTTTGCTGGAGCGGGCGCGGGAGCGCCCTGCTGCTCGACGTCGGCGCCATCCGCGGGCTCGCGCGTGCGCCGCAGGAGCGCCTCCAGCTCCGGGCTGCGCGGGCCGATGCGTGCGCCACAGCCCAGGCAGTAGCGCTGGTCGCCGGCGAGCGCTGAGCCGCAGTCCTCGCACACGTGGGGGCGCTCGTCGCCGATCGCGGCGCCCCTATTGGTCCAGGATCGCGGTGCTGCTGGGCAGGCGCTCCATCAGCGTCGTGCCGCACTGCCAGCAGTAGAGCGCTCCGCGGCTGTGCGGCGCAAGGCAGCTCGGACAGCTGCCGGCCACGCCGTCCTGCTCCATGCGCAGCAGGCGCTCGACCTCGGCCAGCTCGGCGTCGCGTTCCTGGAGCATTGCGGCGCGACGCACGAGCACGTCGAGGCGGAAGTGATCGCGAATCGCCATCTCGTAGGCCAGGCCGCCGAGGTCCCAGTGCAGCTCCGTCACCTGCTCGGCCAGCGCATCGCGCCTGCGCTGCAGGTCCGAGCGTCCGTCGGCCTCGGTTGCAGAAACGCGTGGCGCAGGGACCGGCAGCGCAGGGGCCGGGTGCGCGGGAACCGGCGGCGCCTGAAAGTCAAGCGTGGCCGCCTGCTCGCCGTCTGAGTCGATCGTGTCGCGGAGGATGCCCATGCGCCTAGCCGGTTTCGACGACGTTCGGGAGGTTCTTGGACTTTTCCTCGTAGCTTTTGCCTTTGCTGCCTTTGAGTTTGTTGAGCACCGACGGCGGAGCCGGTTTGCTCTCGCTTTCCCCGACCCCTCCCGGGGACGTGGTGGGTGGTTCCGTGGACGAGCTCGATCCGCCGTTGGACACCTTGATCACCTTCGCGCCCGGGAAGCTCTTCTTCAGGCCGGCGAGTGCCTTTTCGGCTTCGGGCCGCTTGTGGTAGACGCCCGAGTAGATCACGTAGCTGCCGGCGCTGAGGCTGCTGAATTCTTCGGACTTCAGCGCACCGACCGCCTTGGCGCCCTTGGCGCTCGCTGCCGACTTGGCGCTTTCCACGGCGCTGACGGCCGTTCCCGATTGCGCCAGCGTCTGCAGCTGCACCGTGTAACCGCTCGTCCCCGCCGGCCAGTCGCCGGTGAAGGAGGCTTCGCTGGAGGGGGTGGTGGCGGTGCCGGTGGATGTCGGCGAGGCGACGCTGATGACCTGCGCCGGCGCGACGCTCTGCTTGGAGGATCCCGAGCGACCGATCAGCACACCCACGCCCATCGCCAGCAGCAGCACGCCGACGCCCGCGATCACGGTCAGCGTGTTGTTGCGCTGCGGCGGGCCGGCGGCGGCGGCAGCGCTCGCCGGCGACCCCGGCGCGGGCGGCGGCACGGCCTGGGAGGCGCCGCGCTGGGGCGGCTCGCCTGAAAGCACGCTGCTCATCGGGACCAGCCGCTCGCCGCACTCCAGGCAGTAGCGCTGGTCGCCCGCCAGCCGCGCGCCACAGCTGGCGCAGTGCGCGCCAGCGCCTGCGTGCGGCGAAGATGAGCTTGCGATCGATTCGGTGGACAGGGTGACTACCTTCGTGTCTGCGTCGCGGGCGACGAAGAGGCTACGCCGGACCCCGGCTGTGCCGCTCTCGGTGCTGCTGATCGTATGGTCGGGCCACCAGCCCGCTCCAACGTGACGATTTTGTGAAGGCCGCACGCTCCACGGCTTGGCCTGGCATCCCTGGCGCCTCAGCGGCAATCAGCAGGGCGCCGCCTATGCGGCAACGCCGTCGCCACGGAGCCGCGAGGCGCCCGACTCCGGCGAGCGTGTCGGCCGAGCGCTCGCGCGCGCCGAGATCTCCGCGTGCTCGAACTGCTCCCACAGTGTGGTCGTGGTCTCCCCGCGTCCCCTTCCCGCGGGAGCAGTCACGAGCTGTGCGAGGTCGCCCGCGCGCGCTGCCGCGCACAGCCCCGTGACCAGCGAGAGGACGAGTATCCAGACGGCGATGACGAGCAGGGGGATCATTGGGAGCTCCGGATTTCGGTGGCCAATTCCTCACCAAGCATATCAGGTTTATTGCAATCATGGGCGTCGTCATGGTGCGGTCGGGCCGTTGCCCGCAAACTGCGGTCAACCGTTGGTAAGATCGCGACGCAGAGCGCCCGCGCGCAAGCTCCACTCGAGCGGCGGCAGCCCGTCCCGCCAAACCGCATCGAACGGACGTCAACCGGGTTTATGGGCAGAGCCCACGAGCGCGTGGCGCGAGCACGCGCCCGCATGTGAGACACGGCGACGCAAGAACCCCAGGCCACAGGAGGGACCCGAACATGAGGAGCTTTAGGATCAAGCGCGTTGCGGTTTTGCCGGTGCTGGCTCTGATGAGCCTGGCGTTGGTGCTGCCCCTCGCCTCATGGGCCGCGAGCAGCAAGCCGGTCACGGCCGGGGCTCCGATCGTCATCACCGGCGGCATCCATGTGACTGCCACCTCGGTCGTGCTCGAGGGAAGCGTCAATCCTCGAACCCTCGCCACCTCCTACTACTTCAAGTACGGGCCTACCACCGCCTATGGCAAAGACACGAGCTCGGGCTCGTTGCCCGCGGGCGGCACCACGGCGGTCAAGGTCAAGGAGACCGCGCCGGGGTTCCTGTCGGGGTACCACTACAGCCTGGTGGCATCAAACGCCGGGGGCACGAACGGGAGCACGACGACGACGGAAGGCAAGGACCATAGCCGCACCTTCACGCTCAAAACCGTCAAGAAGAAGAAGGACGCGTTCGTGCTCCCTAAGCTGTTCGAGCCGACCCCGGTCGGAGGCACGTTCACCCTCAGCGGCACGCTGACGGGGACCGGGAACGCCAATCGTGCGATCGTGCTGCAGGCCAGCCCCTACCCCTACAGGACGGCATTTGCCAATGTCGGCGCCCCCATCCTCACAAGCGCCAGCGGCGCCTTCTCGTTCACCGTGCGCAAACTGTCGGCCAGCACCAAGTTCCGCATCAGCACCGTCGGCGGAGTTCCGGTGTACAGCTTGATCGTGCCCGCGCAGGCGCAGGTGCGCGTCGTCCTCAAAGTACGTGCGAGCAGTCACAAGGGGCTCGTCCGCCTCTATGGGACGGTCACGCCGGCGGAGGTCGGGGCGCACGTGCTGTTCCAGCTTGAAAGGCCGCCCAAGGCCGAAAAGATCGAAACGAGCGAAAAGCCCGGCAAGCTCGAAAAGCCCGGGAAGGGCTCATCCGAAAGGTCCGAAGAAAAGCCGCCGACGTTCGCGACCAAGTTCAAGACGGTGGTCAAGGCGGCCACCAGGGCGATCTCGCGTTTCAGCATGGTGGTGAGCATCACCCAGGCGGGTCACTACCGAGCGTTCGTCGAGATCCCCCCCGGCCCGCTGGTGTCGGGCCACAGCCAGAGCATCACGCTCTCAGCGCCCACCGCAAAGAAGAAGGCGAAGAAGAAGAAAGGGTGAGCCAGGGCGCAGGGCCGCCAGCTCAGGGCTTGCCGCTGATCAGCCCTCTGGCCGCGAGCAGGTCCATCACGCGCTCGACCTCTTCCTCGACCGTTTCCTGGAAGCTGCCGAGCACCAGGTCAGGTTCTGATGGCGCCTCGTAGGGCGCCCCCACCCCGGTGAGTCCGGCAAGCTCACCCGAGCGTGCCCGCGCATACAGCCCCTTGGGGTCGCGCTGCTCGCACAGCTCCAGCGGCGCGTCCACGAAGATCTCCAGGAAGCCGAGATCGTCGGCCGCGTGCAGCGCCGCCGCCGCCTGGCGATCGGCGGCGTAGGGACTGACGAGGCTGACCAGCGCGACCGTCCCCGACTCGGCGAGCAGCCTCGCCACGTGGGCGGTGCGGCGCACGTTCTCCGTGCGGGCGTCCTCGTCGAATCCGAGGTCGCCGTTGAGGCCGTGGCGCAGGTTGTCGCCGTCGAGCAGGAACGCCGGCTGGCCAGCCTGCAGCAGGCGCTCCTCGACGGCCGCCGCGACGGTCGACTTGCCGGCTCCGGGCAGGCCCGTGAACCACAGCGTCGCGCCGCCGTGCCCCAGCGACTGCCAGCGCCGCTCGCGCGTCATGCGCGTCCCCTGCCAGCGCACGTTCGGGCTGCGCTCGCTCTTCGGCTCCGATCCGGCCTCCTCGACCTCGGTGTCGAGGATCACGCCGGCCGCGACCGTGTCGTTGCTCGCCTCGTCGATCACGATCAGGCTGCCGGTGACGCGGTTGCGCCGGTAGGAGTCGAACACGAGCGGCGAGCTCAGCTCCATTTGCACGCGCGCGAGATCGTTCAGCTCGAGCGTCGTCGTGCGCTCGTCGCGGCGCAGCGTCTCGACGTCGATCCGGTAGCGAACGTCGACCTTGCCGACCATCGCCGTACGCGTGGTGTGCTTGACCAGATAGCGCCTGCCCGGGCTCAGGGGCTGCTCGGACATCCAGCACAGCAGGCACTCGAAATGGCTGGACACCGTGGGCTGGTTCTGCGTGCGCACGATCGTGCTGCCGCGCCCGACGTCGATGTCGTCACTCAACCGCAGCGCCACCGACATCGGCGGGAACGCCTCGGCGACCGGTCCCTCGTAGGTGTCGATGCCCGCGACCGTCGTGCGCTGCCCACCCGGCAGCACGACCACCTCATCGCCCTGGCGGATGATCCCGCCAGCCAGCTGTCCCGCGTAGGCGCGGTAGTCGGCGATCTCGGTCGCCGGCGGACGGATGACCCACTGCACCGGGAAGCGCACGTCGATCAGGTTGCGGTCGGATGCGATGTGCACGTGCTCGAGGTGGTAGAGCAGCGGCGGACCCTGGTACCACGGCATCGCCTCGGATCGATCAACGACGTTGTCGCCGAGCAATGCCGAGATCGGGATGAACGTCACGTCGGGCAGCTCCAGGCGCGCGGCGAACGCGTCGAACTCCTCTACGATCGCGTCGAAGGAAGCCTCATCGAAGTTGACGAGGTCCATCTTGTTGACGCACACGACGACGTGCGGGATCCCCAGCAGCGAGCTGATGAACGCGTGGCGCTTTGACTGGGCGAGGACGCCCTTGCGCGCGTCGACCAGCACGATCGCCAGGTCGGCGGTTGAGGCGCCGGTGACCATGTTGCGCGTGTACTGCTCGTGCCCAGGGGTGTCGGCGATGATGAAGCGACGTTGCGCGGTGGCGAAGTAGCGGTAGGCGACGTCGATCGTGATGCCCTGCTCACGCTCCGCGCGCAGCCCGTCGGTCAGCAGGGAGAGGTCGAGGACCTGTCCCTTGCGCTGGCTCGCCTGCTCGACGTGCTCCAGCTGATCGGCGAGCACCTGCTTGGAGTCGTACAGCAGCCTGCCGATCAGCGTGCTCTTGCCGTCGTCGACCGAGCCCGCGGTCGCGAATCGCAGCAGGTCCGTGGGGCGCTCGGTCAGGCGTTTGAAGACGTCCGCGGAGCTCTCGCCCTCGAGCGCCGCGCCTGCACGCACCGCGCCGTTGCCGTTGCCGTTGAGCGTCACGCCGTGCGGTGAGTCGGATCCATCCACCCGTGCCATCAGAAGTACCCCTGCCGCTTGCGATCCTCCATCGCCGCCTCCGTCACGCGGTCGTCGGCGCGCGTCTCACCGCGCTCGGTGATCTGCGTGGCGGCGATCTCCGCGACCACCTCCGCCAGCGTGCCCGCGTCCGACTCGACGGCGCCGGTACAGCTCATGTCGCCGACCGTGCGGTAGCGCACCCGCGCCGAGAACGGCTGCTCCCCATCCATCAGCTCCACGAACGGGCTGACCGCGTACAGCATGCCGTCACGGGAGAACACCTCGCGCTCGTGGGCGAAGTAGATCGACGGCACCTCCAACTCCTCCTCGGCTATGTACTGCCACACGTCGAGCTCAGTCCAGTTTGAGATCGGAAAGACGCGCGCATGCTCTCCCTTGCGAATGCGTCCATTGTAGAGGCCCCAGACCTCGGGACGCTGTTTGTGGGGCTCCCACTGGCCGAACTCGTCGCGGAAGGACAGGATGCGCTCCTTGGCGCGCGCACGCTCCTCGTCGCGCCGGGCCCCGCCGAACGCCGCATCGAAGCCGTGCTCGGCGATCGCATCCAGCAGCGTGACGGTCTGCAGGGCGTTGCGAGAGGCGCGCGGGCCCTGCTGCTCCACCGCTCGACCGTCGCGGATCGAGTCCTCGACCGAGGCCACGATCAGGCGCTCGCCGAGCTCGGCCACGCGGCGGTCGCGGAACTCGATCGCCTCGGGGAAGTTGTGCCCGGTGTCGACGTGCATCAGCGGGAACGGGAACGGCGCCGGGCGAAACGCCTTCTCGGCCAGGCGCAGCAACACGATCGAGTCCTTGCCGCCGCTGAACAGCAGCACCGGGCGCTCGAATTCGGCCGCCACCTCGCGCATCACGTGGACCGCCTCGGACTCGAGCGTGCGTAGATGCGATAGGTGATAGGTGGCTGGCATCCGTGCTGTGTCGGCTTGTCTTGACGTGCTTCCCGGGGTGCGTAGCCGCCGTCGGCGGTCAGAGCACAGGGTCGCGCCTCCTGGCCTGATGCGTGTGAACATTACGGTGCGCATCTGTATTTTTCAAGTTGCCCGGGCCGTTGCGCACAGCCTCAAGGATCTCGACCGGGCCGTCGATACACGCGAGGTGATGCTTATTACCATGGGCTCAGTCGCCTTCGCCTGATGTCGATCCGCAAACGGCCCATCGATCCCCAGCTCCGCCGCCGGGCGGTCAGTGTCCTCAGCGCCGGCGCGCTGGCCATCGCCCCCGGCCTGCTGCTGCCCTCGCCTGCGCCGGCGACACAGCACCGGCTCACGGTCCAGTCCAGCGACGTCACCCCGGCTGCGCCCGGCGAAGCCAGCGTCGCTCCGCCGGGCGAATCCACCGGACAGCCGGCTCCCAACAGCGAAAGGCGCGCAGGGCGCAGTGGCCGCTGCCAACTCCAGATCGAAGTCGCTCCCAGTCCTCTCACGGCAGGGGAATCGGCGACGGCCGTGGGCTCTCTGACGTGCCCGAGCCCCGGGGACGCCTCAGAACAGACGGTCACCATCTACCAGCGCAGCACCGGGACGCCGGGCTTCGGCGTCGCGGGGACCACGACGACCGAAGCAAGCGGCGCCTTTCGGTTCACGACCGAGCCCCTGCTGGCCAACAGCACCTTCTACGCCCGCACCCAGGGCGCTCGCAGCGAGCGCAGGGCCGTGAAGGTCACGGCCCTGGTCACGATCAGCGGCCCCCCGGAGAGCACGCAGCTCACACAGCTGTCGCTCGCGGGCCGGCGTTCCGATGCGAGCGCGCTCGCCAGCAACACGCTGACGTTCACTGGCACCGTCAGCCCAGACGACGTCGGCGGCAGGGTGGTGCTGCAGCGCGAGAGCGCCACCGACAGCGAAGACTGGCGGCGGATCGGTCTCGGCGAAGTCGGCGCGGACGGTGACTACTCGATCAGCCACACGTTCCTCCGTGCGGGCACCGCCACCGTTCGCGTGGTCGTGCATGCCCGCGGGCTCCTCCCAGTCGCCTCGGAACCGCTCACCTACGTGATCGCGCCGCGGCAGAACCCGCGCTTGACGATCAGCGCCTCGGCAGAGCAGCTCTCCTACGGACAGTCGGTCACGCTCAGCGGAACAGCCACCGCGGCGGCCAACCAGTCGCTGACGCTGCTCGCACGGACCGCAGAGAGCGCGTTTGCACCGGTGGCGACGGTGACCACCGCCGGCAACGGCAGCTACGAGTTCCCCGCGCAGGCGCCGCTTCGGAGCACGATGTACAAGGTGGCCGGTGCCGGTACCAGCTCCACGGCCGCGTTCGAGACCGTCAAGCCCCTGCTCAGCGCCCAGGTCTCCTCAACCAGCGTCCAGACCGGCGAGCCGCTGACGTTCTCGGGCACGATCACGCCCGCTCACGCCGGTCAGGTCGTGTACCTCCAGCGCCAGAACCCGTCCGGGCTCAGCTTCCATACCGTCGACGTCGGCACGGTCAGCGCCGGGGGAGCCTACTCGATCGAACACACCGTCTCGGGTGGCGGCACGCAGGTGTTCCGCATCAAAGTCCCAGGCGACTCCGGAGACCCGGCTGTGGCGAGCGAACCCTTCAAGATCCAGGTGGCGCCCGCAGCGACCGCCCCGCTGGAACCGCAAGCGCCCGGCGCAGGCTCCGTGGTTCCCGGCGAATCCTAGAAGCGGACGTCGGTCATCGGGCTGCCCAGAGCTCGTCCACGTGGTCGAGGATCTCCAGGAACCGGGTGCGCTCGGGGGTGAGCCCGCGCCCCATGCTCTCCTCGTGCGCCGAGGCGAGCATCGGACCCAGCTCGTCGGCGGACGCCGTCAGGGCCATCAGCGCGGACTCGACGATCGCCTGCTCGCTGCGCTCCGGCACCAGGCACGTGTCGCCGTCGCGGCAGAAGGAGCGGTTGCCGACACAGTCCGGACAGACGACGAGCGCCCCGACCGCCATGCTCTCGAGTGCTGGCAGATACGCGCCCTCGAGCACCCGCGGCAGGTGCACGGTGACCCGCGCGCGCGCCATCGCCCCGAGCAGCTCGTCTCTGGGCATCGGGCGATCGACGATGAGCACCCGATAACCCGCTGCTTTGAGGCGGTCAGCGATCCGCCTCCCCAGCGAGCGACCCTTGACCGCCAGCACGACACAGTCGATGTCGCGCTCCTCGGCGGGACGGCCGACCGGCAGCCGCTCGAGGTCGACGCCGATCGGAACGGTGAAGATCGGACCCTCGACCGAGCCGACCCCCTCGAGCGCTTCCTGGATCTCGGCACTGACGCAGATCCGGATCGCGGGGTGGGCGAGAAACTCGTGGCGAGGATCCGTGTCACGTCCGTGGCGGACCGCTTGGACGAGGTTGACGATCGGCACCGGTGAGCTCGCGCGCTGCTCCGGCTCCAGCGTCTGCCAGTCCATCCCGGCCAGGAACAGCGCATCGGCGCGCGGGTCCTCGCCCGCAGTGACCACCGTCTCGCGTAGAGACGACCACGGATTGCTGGCATCCCAGACGGAGTCGCCCGAGAAGCGGATCCGCGCGTCATGCAACGGCGAGCTGCGAACGTGCTCGAAGTAGTGAAAAACCTTGAGATGGCCGCCCTGGAATCGCTGAAAGTTCCGGTGGAAGAGGACCGTGCTCATCGCAGGACACTATATTCCGGCATACCTCGATGCAGGCGCCGGTCATTCCGGCGCTCAGTCAAGCTCGTCGTAGCCCCACAGCGCGAGGAGATCGCGATCCAGGTACTCACTCGCCGCGACCACCTCCGGCTTGAAGCGGCGACGCAGCTCCATCATGAAGCTCTCGTCGGGCGGTGGAACGTCGCCGTACACAGCTTGACGTCGGATCGAACCAAGCGCATCTCGGCGCAACTGCGGCGACGTGAGCGCCTTCACCGTCGCCTTCGCCGCTCGCGCCGCCGGCGATCGCCCCAGCGACAACGAATGCAGCACGTCATCGAGCTGCTGTGAGCGCATCGTGCGCGTCGTCAGTTTGACCTGCACCTCATCGATCGGATGCGCATCGTCGACTTCGAGGAACCGCAGCACCCTGCGCACCGTAGCCTGATTGTCATGGCGAAAATCGTCGTAGATCAGCACCAGCACCTGCTCGGGCGGGAACACGGCATGGTAGCGGCGCAATTGATCCACATAGCGCACGTGCTCTGAATATTGGAGCAGCTGCGGGCGATGGGAGCGGCGGGGTATGCGCCTGCCTTCGCGCCTGGCGGCCTCGAGCGCGATCGCCTTGCGCAGATCCTTCTTCGTCTCGACATGACTGCGCAACAGCTGGAGATGCAGTGAGCGCAGAAAGCTCGCGGGCTCGCGCAGAATGGCGATGATGCGGGCTGCGGGTTGCGCATCGGCGATGCGGCTCGCGGCCGTGTGAGACCACAGATACGACGGTGAAGCCTCGCCGGCGCGCTGCTCGGGCGTCGCCGCGGTGAAAAGCGACAAGTACTCGTCAAGCGTCTCCGGCAGCAGGTGTTCTCTTGACGATTGGAAGCGCGAGCGCATGTCGCTCGCGAAGAAGCGCGGCTCCTTGATGTCGGGCATGTAGATCTGCGGGTGCCGCCTCAGCATCTCGTACAGCGCCGTCGTCCCGCTCTTGTGGTGGCCGACGATGAAGAAGTCGGGGACGCGCTTCTGTACCGCACCCGCAGCTGGGGGTGACTGAGGCGACTCTCTCATAAACGAGAGTGTAGTCAGATCACTGCCTGGAGATCCGCCGAGCCCGCACAAGGGCGGGCCATATACTGCGAGCGACTCCGCGATGAACGAAAGCCGTCCACGCCGCCTTCCGGGGCTCGCCCGCAAGCTGTATCGACGCTCGCGGGCACTGCGCAGAGCACGTAGCGAGAACCGCCTGCAGCCGCGCCTGCGCGTGGACTCCGACGCCCCGGAGCTGGTGCTCTCCCCCCACTGGGACGACGCCGTGCTGGACTGCTGGAGCCTGTTGTCAAGCGGTCGCGAGCTCACTGTGGTGAACGTGTTCGCCGGGGTTCCGCCACCCGGGCGCGCGGGCGTCTGGGAGTCCGTCAGCGGGGCGCGGGACTCCGCCGAGCGCGCTCGCCGGAGGATTGCCGAGGACACGCGCGCCCTCGCCCTCGCCGGCCGCGCGCCGCTGAGCTTGGCGCTGCTCGACGCAAAGTACCGCCAGACACCGTCGGCGCTCGACGTGGACGAGCTCGACCGCGCGCTCAGCGCCGCCGTGCAGAGCGCATCGCACGTGTACGTTCCGGCCGGCATCGGTGCCCACGCCGATCACCTGCTCGCGCGCCGCTATGGACGCCTGCTGCTGCGGGCGGGCATGCCCGTCACCCTGTACGCCGAGCTGCCGTACTGCATCTTCCACGGCTGGCCGTCGTGGGTGGATGGTCGCGAGCCCGAGCCCAACCGCAATGTCGAGGCCTACTGGCTGTCGTTCCTCGAGCGCGTGCCGGAGATGCCGCCGCTGCGTTCGGCCTACGTGGAGCGCATGGACGGACCGACGGCGGCCGCGAAGCTCGAGGCAATCCGCTGCTATGAGACAAGCCTCAACTACGGGATCAGATGCCTGCTGGCCGATCCCGCGTTCCACGGTTTCGAGGTTCGCTGGCAGCTCGTGGGGCCGACCGGTGACGCTGCGCAGACGATGACACCCGGGCGCGCGGCGGATGGGGGGGCCGGTCCTACCACGGGCGACTGAGCGTTACACTCTGCGGCCATGTGTCATCGGGGAACAGCGACAAACCTGCGCAAAGCTATCCAACTCGAAGGGTGGGCGGGCGCGGGGTGAGGCTTCCGTGGTCACGCAAGCGCGGCGATCGGTCATCGGAACCATCGATGCGCTCACAGCTGGATCTGCTGATCGGCGACAAGCGCCGGTTGATCGCCGCGCTTTCCTGCTGCTCGATAGTCGCCGGTTTCACCGAAGCCATCACGCTTGCGATCATCGCGCAAGTGGCGGCGACCCTGGTGAGCCACTCCAAGGACGCGAGCGCCAAGAGCAGCCTCTTCCATGTGCACGCTTCGGTCGGGACGCTCCTCTGGATCGGGTTCGCGTTGACCGCGCTACGACTTTTCATGCAGTGGCCGCTCTCAGTGCTTCCGGCACGAATCAGCGCCGAAGTGGCGGCGGGACTGCGCACGAAGATCTTCCGTGCCTTCACGCACGCCTCTTGGGACGTTCAGTCCCGGGATCGAGAGGGACAGCTGCAGGAGATCATGACGAGCCAGACGAGCCAGGCGACCGGCGGCGCGCTGCAGGCGACCTCCATGCTCAACCTGTCGATTACCTTTCTGATCCTGATGGGTACCGCGGTGGCGCTGAGCCCGGTGGCGGCCGGCGTGGTGCTCGTGATCGCCGTGTCGATGTTCGCGATCCTGCGACCGCTGCGAGCTCTCGGAGCACGGCGCAGCCGCGAGCTGTCGCAGGCGCAGATTGGCTACGCCGGGGGGATAGCGGAGGCCAACCGGCTCGCGGAGGAGACGCAGGTCTTCGGCGTGGCCGAGGCGCAGTACGAGCGCCTCTCCGGTCTCATCATGAGGTGCAGAGATCTCTTCTTCCGTACCCAGCTGATCCTCAAACTCGTCCCGAACCTCTATCAGAGTCTCATCTACCTGCTGTTGATCGTGGCCCTCGCGGCACTGCACCACATCGGCGCGGGCCATGCCGGCGCACTCGGAGCAGTCGTGCTGCTGGACCTGCGCGCAGCGCAGAACGGCCAATCGATCCAGTCCTCCTATCAGGCCTTGCAGCAGTCGCTGCCGTTCATAGATCGTCTGCTGAAGGCCGAGCAACGGTATGCCGAGAGCAGGCCGGCTCACGGTGAGCAGCGGCTCTCCGGGGTGCAGTCGCTCGCCTTCGAGAACGTCTCCTTCGCCTACAACCCCGGGCGCCCGGTGCTTTCGGACGTCAGCTTCACCGTGGAGGAGGGCGAGGCGATCGGCGTCGTCGGCCCATCCGGCGCCGGCAAGTCGACGCTGATTCAGCTGCTGTTGCTGTTGCGGGTGCCCGAGCAGGGTCGCTATCTCGTCAACGGCGAGCCGGTGCAGCAGTTCACGCGCGAGGACTGGCACAGGCTGGTCGCGTACGTGCCGCAGGAACCGCGCCTGCTGCATGCATCCGTTGCCGAGAACATCCGCTACTTCCGCGACCTCGACGACGAGGCCGTGCGGCGCGCCGGTCAGCTCGCCCGCATCCACGAGGACATCATGGGGTGGTCAGACGGCTACGAGACGATCGTCGGCCCCCGGGCCGACGCGGTCTCCGGCGGCCAGCAGCAGCGGATCTGCCTCGCTCGCGCGCTCGCCGCGCGGCCTCGGGTGCTCGTGCTCGACGAGCCGACCAGCGCGCTCGATCCGCACTCCGAGACGCTCATCGGGGAGTCGCTGATCGGGCTCAAGAACGAGATGACGCTGTTCATCATCGCCCACCGCATGTCGACGCTCGACATGTGCGACCGCGTGATGGTCATACTCGACGGGCACCTGGTGGCGTTCGACACGAAAGCCATGCTGCAGGAGCACAACCAGTATTACCGCAACGCCTCCTCGATCGCCACCGGCGCGCCCGGCGGGACGATCTGATGTCAGTACACGCGCCCTCGGGCACGGTGCCCGCACGCGCCCTGCAGCGCGTCGGACGCTAGTCGGCAGCCTCGACGTCCTGCGCGTCGGACTCGGCCGTCCTCGCGTCGCGACTCAGAACCTGGGCGGGCGCGCTGATCACGATCGATCGGGGGGGAACGTCGTGGGTGACGACCGCTCCGGCGCCGACGCGGGAGCCCCGGCCGATGCGAATGCCCCGTCCACGAGGTGTGATGATGACAGCGCTCGCACCTATCACCACGCCATCCTCGATCACGATCTCGTGGGGGGAATCCGTCGGTCGCACGGCCATCGTGACGTTCTGGAAGATCTTCACGCCACGTCCGATTACCACTTTGCGATGTATCACCGTGCCGAACGCGTGGTGGCCCAGGCGAACGTCCGGGCTGACGTCAACACCAGGATGAAGCGAGTTGTGGTAGAGCGCGGAGTTGACGTTCTTCACCAATTTCGCGAGCGACGGATGGCCGGCCCTCTGCAGCGCGACTGACAGCAGCCACAGCCGCCGCGAGCCGAGGATGAAGCCCTGTCCCGTGAACAGCGACGTGAGCACCCACCGTGCGCCCCACTCGCGCTGCTCAGATCCGGACCGGGAGCCGCTCGCGCCGTTGTTGTGCACCATCTCCACATCCTATAGGCGCGCTTGCATCCTACAGTCAAGCCGGCGCGCGGGCGACCGCGCGGCGGTATACACCGAGCATCGCCTCCACGTGATGCTCGATCGTGAAATCGCGCTGCACCCTGCGCCGGCCCGCCAGACCCATCTCCGCGCCGCGGTCCGGGCTCTCGGCGATGCGGCGGACCGCGTGTGCCCAAGCGCGCGCCTCGCCCGGCGGGAGCAGGTAGCCCTCGCGCCCGTCCTCGATGATCTCGGCAGGGCCCCCCACGTTGGTTGCCAGCACCGGCACGCCCAGAGCCATCGCCTCGATCACCGCGCGCCCGAAAGGCTCCTCGAGCGACGGCAGCAGCAGGACGTCGAGTGCGCGAACGAGCTCGGGAACGTCCTCGCGCTCACCCAGCAGCGAGACCCTGTCCTCGAGGCCGGCCCGCGCGATCTGCGCCTTCAGGCCGGCCACGTAGGCCTCGTTGTCGAAGCGCGTGGCGCGCGCCACGAACTTCGCCGAGCCGATCAGCAGCAGGTGCGCGTCGATCCCGTCCTCGCGCAGCAGCCTGAGGGCCTCGATCGCCGTGTCCTGCCCCTTCCACGGACTCAGCTGGGCGACGACGCCCAGCAGCAGCTCGCGCTCGCCGGCCGCGCCGAGACGCGCACGAGCGTGAGCGCGATCGATGCGCGCGGGATCCCAGCGCTCGAGATCCACGGCGTTGTGAACGACCTCGAGGTGCGCGCCCGGCGCCGCCGCGTGAACTGAGCGGGCCGTGTAGTGCGAGTTGGCCACCACTGTGGTCGCCGTGGCGGCGATCAGTCGCATCGTCGCGGTGGTGAGCGGGCCTGCAGGCAGGCAGTCGCGGACGTGGACGACAGTCGCGGCGGGCGACAGGCGCCCGAGGCCGAGGACGATCCCCGCCCGGATCGAGTTCGCGTGTACGAGATCCACGCGGTGACGGCGCGCAGCGCGGCGCACCTGCAGTGCCGCGAGGCTCATCTCGGCCAGGGAGCGCGGGGTGTGCATCGGGTGCACCCTGAGGCTGCCAGTGGTGCCCGCGATGTTGCTGACCGGGATGCCCAGCTGCTCGATGGCCGCAGCCAACCGGCCGGGCGGTACCGCGGCGCGGCGATCGACCGTGTCGGGCAACGCCGCGAGCAGGCTCAGCAGCGAACGCTCGGCGCCGCTGACCTCGGCGGTGTGGTTTACATACAGGACCTTCACGCGATCAGCGCTCGAGCAGCACGGCTTCCACGCGCGCGGCTATCACGGGCCAGGAGAAGCTCTCCGCCCGCTCCGCCCCGCACTGACCCAGCCGTCGCGCGAGCTCACGGTCGAGCAGCAGCCTGGTTACCGTGCCGGCCACCGCGTGCGGATCGGTCGGATCGACCAGCAGCCCGCTCTCGCCGTCGGCCACCGCGTCGAGCGCACCGGCGACGTTGCCGGCAACGACCGGCTTTCCGTAGGCGGCGGCCTCTAGGTAGACGATCCCGAAGCCCTCGCCGGCGAGGCTGCCGCCGGGCAGGCGGCTCGGCATCGCGAACACGTCCGCGCGCCGCAGCCAGCGGTTGCGTTGCTCATCCCCGACCGAGCCGAGGAAGCGAATCGAGTCCGCGACTCCGAGCGAGTGGGCGAGCTGCTCGAGGTCCCCCCGCAAGGGCCCGTCGCCGATCACGATCCACTGCACCTCGGGCACCTCGGCGCGTATCAGTGGGAGTGCCCGAATGAGCACATCATGGCCCTTGTAGCTGTCGTTCATTCGCGCGATCGTCAGCAGCGTCGGGCGTTCGGCCGGTTCCGGCGCGGGGTCGTCGGGCAGCTCAACCCCCGGGGGGATGATCCGAACGTCGGCGGGCGAGGCCCCGGTCGCCCTGATCAGCGCGGCCGTGTAGGAGCTGACCGCGATCACCACGTCGGCCCGCCGCGCCGCAAACGCCGCCAGCCTCGGTTTGTCGCCGATCTCGTTGGCATGGAAGTACTGGACAGTTCGCGCACCAAGCGTACGCCGGATCGCGGCCGCGGCGGGAGCGGTGACGATGTGCAGGCTCAGCGTCACATCCGGGCGGAACCTCAGCGCCTCCACGAGCGCGGCCGCGTTCAGCGCGAGAATGCGACCGGGTCCCAGCCGCGCGCCGAGCCGCACGCGGCGCGTTGAGAGCTCGCCGGCCGCGTCGAAGCTGCGGGCATCGGGGCCGTCGAGTGCCACGACCCTCGTCTCGAAGCCCGCCATGCCGGTCGCGAGACGATGGGCGATCGCCTGGATTCCTCCGGGGGCGGGCGGGAAGTCGGGCGTGAGCACGAGCAGGCGAGGCCGCCCGCCACGGCGCGCGGGCGAGGCCCGATCAGCGCTCCGCCCTCCAGGCTCCGTGCTCCGCGCAGCGCTTCCCCGCATGCGAGCAAACATAGACGACCCCGATTGCTGGGTCGAACGTCCGCGCGACTGCGACCGCGTAAAGCTGCGATGGGGGCTGGCCGATCGGCTGGACAGAGCATGCACACCAGCGCTCGTCCACTCTGAATGCCTAAAGTCAACCCACACGCCGACAGCCACCGGTCCGCCAGAGCGCGGTCGGGCAGGTTGGTCTCGTGGATCGCCATCGGCGCGCTTCCCCTGATCCTCGCGCTGTCGCTCCCGCTGGCGGCAACCGCCACGCAGGGACGTCACGCACGTCCCGCAGCCCACAAGCGGCGCACTCACCGCGCGAGCGCCCCGACGCGCCGGACGCGCCCCCCGAAGCCGCGCGGCGCCTCCAACGGCTGTGCGAAGAGGTGCGCGCCGGCGGCCCGGGGCAGGACGCCGCGAAGTGAACCGTCGCCGCGGGCACCCACCCAGCCGCCCGCGCCGCCAGCCGGCGAATCCCCGCCCGTCAAACCGCAGGAACCCTCCAGATCCCGCCGCGAAGCCCTCGGTGAAGGGAACCTGCCGGCGGAAACGGGCGAAGTCGTGAACGACCCGATCGACCCGCGCTTCCTGACCGACGTGCCGTTCGGCACCAGCTCGTTCTGGCTACAGCCGTGGCGGGCCTATCTCGACACCTGGCCGGCGTCGCGGCTGCTCGACGGGCTGGGCATCAACTTCAACGCGGTCAGCCCCGAACTGGCCGAAGACACCGCCCAGCTCCTGCAGGACAGCGGCTTCAAGCTGGCGCGCAAGGAAATCCCTTGGGCCTCGCTCTCATACGCCGATCCGAGCGTCTTCCGCAACGAAGCGAAAATCCAGGCGGTGCTGAGCACGCTGCACAGGCACGGCCTGCGCCCGCTGATCGTGCTCAACGCCAACAGCCAGGACCCCGGACCCGCAAAGCACGTCAACCTGGAAACGGTCTCCGCCGCGCCCGCGGGCGCTCGCACGGTGAGCCTCACGGCAGCGAGCGCAGCGGAAGTCGTGCCGGGCAAGACGGCCTTCAACGGCCTCACCTTCGCCGGCCCCGACATCCTCATAAGCTCCGTCGGCGCAGGCGACGTGGCGACCCTGTCAAAGCCTCTGCCCAGCGCTCTGCCGGCCGGGACCCATGGCGGCACCACGCTCCGCTACGCGCCGTTCGCCCGTCCGGTCCTCTCCAACGGAGAACCGAATCCGGCCTTCCAGGAAACGCTCGCCGGCTGGCTGAGCTACGTGGCGGCCGTGTGCAAAGAGGCCGCGAGCGTCGTGGGAGCGGAAGGCTACGACCTCGAGATCTGGAACGAGCTCGGCTTCGGCTCGCAGTTCCTGAACGCCGAGCACTATTACTCGCCGAGCGCCGAAGCCTCGCAACCCGCGGAAGCGCAGGAAGACACGCTGGGCGCGGAAAGCGGTGAACCACAAACAGGCGGTGGCAGCGAAACGCAGACAGGCGCGGACGCCGAAACGCAGGCGGGCGAAGGCGCCGAAAGCGCACCGGAAGAACCGACCAAAAACGCGGTGACCAAACAGGTCATCAAAGCGCTGCTGCGCGAAACCGTCGCCTACGTTCGCAACCCGGCCAACGGCATCTCGCCCGGGGTCGGCATCACCGATGGCTTCGCCAGCCAGACCCCGTTTCCCTCTGGCGCGCACGCCCCGCTGGGCCTGACCGCGCTCAGCAAGCACCCCTATGCGGGCTTGAAGCGCTTTCCTGCGGAGTACAACCAGCGGAACATCGCCCCCATCGACGCACTCGGCGCGCGGGACACCCACGGCGGCACGCAGGCGCCGTTCATTCCCAGCTACGACTCGCTGTTCCCCGAGGTGACGCTCACCGCGACGCACACCGAGTCGCTGATCCGTGACATCGCCCCGCTCACGACCACCATCTATGGCTTCCCGCACGGCCGTGAAGTCGGACCGGCGGGCGGCAGCCCGGTGCAGAAGTGGATCACCGAGTACAACCTCGGCATCGGGCGCGCGACGCCGGTCGGCCCCGACGAGGTGACCCCCGCCTCGGGCCCATCCGCGATCCTCACCTCCGCCGACAGGGCCCACTTCCAAGCCAAGGTCGCGCTGCGAAGCCTGGTGGCGAATGTCAGCAAGGGCATCGAACGGGAGTACTTCTACAGGGCCTCGCCCGGAGGGCTGAGCCTGATCAGCGAAGACTTCTTCGCGGCTGCCCGCGCCGATCCGGGCGTCTACCCGGGCGATGCGCTCGGCGGCGAAACCATGCGCGGCCTGCGCGGCCTGGTCGCGCAGTTCCAGGGCCCCGGCCCCGAAGGCGCAACGCGAGCGCTGACGTTGCTCTCGATCACACAGAGCGGAGACCACGCGCAGTTCGCCGGCGACGGCACGGCCGCGCATCCACCGCTGTATGACCGCGACGTGCTGGCGGTGTTCCCGTTCCAGTCCTCTCCCACACGCTTCGTGATCCCCGTCTACGTGATGACGCGGGATCTGCTCACGCTCTACGAACCGGAAGCGCCGGCAACGGACGTCAACCGCTTCGACCTGCCCGACGAGACGTTCCGCATCACGCTCGGGAATCTGCCCGCAAGCGCGGTTCCGCCATCGGTGAGCGCGTACGATCCGCTGCGCGAAGAATCCACGCCGGCGCGACTCGTCTCACAGGAAGGCAGCACCGCCGTGTTCGAATTCGCGGCCACCGACTACCCGCGCATCCTCACCATCGCCTACCCGGCCGGCTAGCCCCGAGTACGCACGCACACGGTCGACCGCGCCGCCGGCTAACGCTGAGTCGCCGGCCGCGCCAGCCAGTTGACGATACGCGTGGCTCCGGTGAAAGCGGAGCGCGTGAAAGGCCCGTCGCCGGTCACCGAGAAGATCGTGTAGCCCAGCTCCGTGAGCAGGTCCCACAGCGCCTCCGGCGCCGCCTCGTAGAGGGCCGCTGCTGCCGCCACATGCTCGAAGATCACCAGCGGCCGCGCCCGCGTGAGCAGGGATCGACCGCCTTCGAGCACCGCGAGCTCGGCCCCCTCGACATCGATCTTGATGACGCTTGGCGTCACGCCGTCAAGCTCCGCGTCGAGCGTCGACACCTTCACCGTGATGTACTGCGGCGCACCCTGCTCGTCGCTGACCTCCGGGCTTCGTCGCAGCCCGCTCCAGCCATCGCGCCGCGTGAAGTGACAGAACTGCGCGGTCTCCTGGCGTGCCCCCAACGCCATCTGACGGCAGTCGATCGCCGGAAACGCACGGGTCAGCTCGAGTGCCAGCTCTGGAATGGGCTCGAATGCGATGTGTCGTGCCTGCGGTGCGATCCGCACCGCCTCGCGCAGGACCTGGCCCCGGTTGCAGCCGACGTCTACGTACGTCGCATCGTCATCGAGGCTGCACGCGAGGACAGCGCTGATGGCGACCGCCTCATGCTGCGCCTGGAGCATTCCCTTGTCAACGGCCGCCAGCAGCTCCGGGCGCCCGAGACGCCGCGAGAGTATGCCGGTCGCCCGCTTCAGGATGCGCATCGTGGCTGCATGCGCGAGAGGACAGGCCCCCACGGGAGCTGCAGCAACGTCGTTATACGCGAGCCGCGGACCGGCGTCACCGGCTTGGCCTTGACGGTCACCTCATCCGACCACAGCAGCGGATTGCCCTGAATCGCAAGGCCCGTCTTGAGCGAGCCGAAATCCGGAAGCGGCGCGGAGGATTCGACGTGCTCGAGGATCTGGCGCACCACGCCTTCGGGGTCGGCGACGAAGTCCTCGTGGCGCAGGAACAGCCGGCGATCAGGCCGCTGACGGAGAAAGACCGATACGGAGAGGATGTGCGTCAGCCACAGATCGGCGTTCTTCGTGATGACGCGCAGCAGCCGCTCGGTGGACGCGTGGCGGTTGACCGGCTTGAGGTAGGACCCGATCACACCCTGCGGGTTGCGCACCAGGAACACGAGGTACAGGTCGATGCCAGTGACCCTCTGCAGCTCGCGTGCACGCAGTGGAAAGTGCGAGGTATCGATCACGTGGGTGGCACCCGCCACCCCCGCCACCGCACGATAGAGCTCTTCCGAAACCTGACGGTAGCGCTTGCGCAGGCGGCGCCGCGTAGACCATCTGCGCGGCTTGAGCACGGAAGCCGAGCGCTCCAGAGCGTCGCGCACATCGGCGCCGAACAGATCGTCAGCCCCCTGAACGCGCTCACTCACGCTCCGCCAGAAGCGCGTCCTCTCCAAGCCTCCGAACTTGGGGACGCCCGACCTCAGCATCCACTCCTCGAGCTCGCCTGCGTAAAAGAACTTCTCACAATTTCCAAGTGTGACACCGAGAATCGTGCTGCCGCTGTGACCCGCTCCCATGACGTACACAACCTTCGGCTTCTCACCCGGCCCGGGAGACGGGAGCGCGGACGCGGTTGACTGTGCTGTCGATGACCCTGTCATGGCGCTGGAGTTTAGCGGAACAGCGACTGGCGGGGAAGGCGAGCCCTGACCGCATTGGAGGCACCCGAGCGCAGCCGTGACCAATCCATCATCGACGCGAGCAGCAGCTCCAGGCCACCTCGTACCCGGTGCCCATTCACCATGTTCGTCGCCCCCACTCTGTAGTAATACATGCCCCACACCTTCCGCCGGCGTCTGAGCCGCGTCCAGGCGGAGGCCGAAGCCAGCTGAGCGGCGAACTCCTCGGGCCCGATCGGATCCCGGCCGGTGGCGCGCCTTCGCTGGTTCTCCGTCAGGCGCAAGACACCCTGACGCTGATCCCAGAAGCGAGCGAGCTGCACCGAGCCGGCGCGCTTACGGTAATACACCAGTGGCTCGGCCAGGTTGATCACGACCCCCAGCTCGGCCATCCGGCAGAAGAAGTCGAAGTCGTCTGCCGCCCCGTACTCGGTCGTGTAACCGCCAACCGTCGTGAAGTCCGCGCGGGAGAACAGCACCGATGAATGGATCACGAAGAACAGCCGCCCCTTCTGCCTGAGCGCGTTGTAGTCCTGCTCGCTCGTCGGTCCCATGACCGCGGGGGATATGACCGCCTTCGCGTCGTTCATGTTGTAGCCATGCGTGCCGAGCAGGGCGATTCGCCGGCTTCCGTGCCAGTCGCGGATGAAGGCGATCTGTCGCTCCAGCTTGGTGGGAGCCCAAACGTCGTCGGAGTCGCAGGTCGCGATCCAGTCGCCGCTGGCAACCGCGATGCCCTGGTTGCGCGCGGCCACGACCCCTGAGCGGGACGCGAGGCGGACATAGCGAACGTTCACGCCGCCAGCGCGCTCGGCTGCGAACTCGCGTACGAACTGCTCGGTGCCATCGTCGGAGCCGTCGTCGCAGACCACGATCTCCGCTGGAGGCTGCGTCTGGCCGACGATCGACTCGAGCGCGTCGCCGATGCGCCCGACGTCGTTGAAGCTCGGAACGACCACGGAGATCGACTCTGGATCCGGTACAGCGCTCATCGGCGGCGTTCCCTGATCTCGTGCGGCACGCGCGCGTCCACCGGATGCTCAGTCGATCGCGTCATAGCCCCACAGCTTGACGAGGTCGCGACCCATGTATTCGCTCAGTGCGAGCACCTCCGGCTTGAAGCGCCGGCGCAACTCGATCATCAAGCTTTCATCCGGCGGTCGGGGGCTGCCATAGATGAAGCGATCCCGGATCGCCACGGCCGACTCGCGACTCATCCCGCGCGGCGCGAGCACCTTGGCCGCCCTCTGCACCGCTCGCGGCAGCGGGCCGTCGCCGGCGGCCACGGCGTGCGCCAGCGCGTACAGACGTCGCGAGCGCACGCGGACCGTCGGATTGGCATCTGCCACGAGCACCGGTCCGGAGTCGTCCACCTCGAGGAAGCGCTGCACCTCGCGCACAGTCGCCTCGTTGTCGCGGCGAAAATCCTCGTATATGAGCACCTTCACCTGCTCTGGTGGGAATCGGGCGTGGTAACGGCGCAGCTGCTCTACATACCGAACGTGCTCTGAATACATGGTCGCCTGCGGCCAGTACTGATTGCCCGGCAGACGCCTGCCTTGACGCCTGTCCTCTTCGAGTGCGATCGCCTTTCGCAGATCCTTCTCCGGCTCCAGATGAACCTGCACGAATTGAAAATGGAGCGAGCGCAGGAAGCTCGCGGGCTCTCTCAGGACTGCCACGATGCGCGCGGAGGGCTGCGCTTCTGCGATCCGGTCCGCGGCGGTGCGCGACCACAGATACAGACATGATGCCTCGCCGATGAACTGCTCCGGCGCCGCCGCATCGAACAGCGACATGTACTCCTCGAGCGAGCTCGGAGTCGTGCCGGTGCCGACGGCTCGTGGCGGGGTGGGAGGATGCAGCTCATCCGCGAAGAACCACGGCTCCTTGACCGGCATGTACAGCTGCGGGTGGCGCCTGAGCATGCTGTACAGGGCGGTGGTGCCGCTCTTTGCATGCCCGACGATGAAGAAGTCGGGGACTCTCTTCATTGAGCAGATGCGGATCGCCGAAGACGACGCGGTGCCGGATCGTCCAGGCTCTGTGCGGACGCGCAGACCGTCGGGCCGACCTCCGTCGCGACGATTGGAAACGCGTGATACACGTCAGGGAAGCCTAGCATCTCGCAATCCCTGTCAAGCGTCCGCCGATGCCTGTGCGCAGGCCTCCACGCAAGGGCCGTCCGATACCATTGTCGCTCGCACGATCGGCGATGATCGTCTTGGGCCTGACCTGTACTCGGCAAACACGACCACCACAGGACGAGAATATCGATGAAGCCGAGCTCGGTGCTATTCGTAACTCCGCGATGGTCCAGAGATGGTGGAGTGGGCACGCACGTGGTCGCGAGTGCCGTCCTGCTGGCTGACCAGGGGATACATGTTCAGGTGCTCGCCGCGCGGATCGAATCGGACGAGCGCGTGCCCGGGCTGACGCTCTTGCACAGCCCCGAGCTCTTCAGGGCCAACGCGTCAATGGACGCGCGACTCGGCGAGGCTCAATCCTCGCAACCAGATCTGATTCACATTCACCAGGTCGACGATCCCGAGATCGTCACCGCCCTCAGGACGAAGGCGCCGGTCGTGATCAGCGCGCATGGATACACGGCGTGCACATCCGGCGTTCATTACTTTCGTGCCGGTCACGAATGCGATCGACCCCATGGAGCGGGATGCGTGCCGAACCTCCTGGCACGAGGCTGCGCGCACACGCGCAGGCCGAACACGCTGCCTGCGAAATACAGGCAGGCCACTCGCGGTCTGCAGGCGTTGGGACGCGCTGACCTGGCCGTCTCATATTCGAGCGCCGTCGACAGGCACCTCGCTGCCAATGGCGTGGCTCGCCGCGCGGTGGTCCCCTATTTCCCGACTATGTCTGCGAAGAGCGGGACCGGACACGCGACCCGCCGGCGCGTCGTGTTCGCCGGCCGTGTGGTCGCTCCCAAGGGGGTCAGCGTCCTGATCCGCGCTGCACGTGAGGTCGATGCCGAGTTTGTCGTATGTGGGGACGGCTGGCAGCTGGAGAGAATGCGCAGGCTGGCGCGGCGCCTGGGGGTGGCGAGTCGGATTCGCTTCACCGGATGGCTCGGGGCGGATGCGCTCGGCGAGGAGCTGGCGAACGCGTCGGTCGTGGTCGTTCCGTCACTGTGGCCCGAGCCGTTCGGGCTGGTCGGTATCGAGGCGTTCGCGGCCGGCCGCCCGGTCATCGCCAGCGCCACGGGGGGGATTACCGACTGGCTGGAGGACGGCGTGAGCGGACTGACGGTGAAGCCTGGTGACCCCGCCGGACTCGCGCGCGCACTCGAGCAGATGCTCGCCGATCCCGCAAGACAGCAGGCGATGGGCCTCGCGGGCAGCATGGCCGTGGCGGCTCGCTTCTCCCCGGAGCGGCATCTCGCGGCGCTGCTGGACGGCTATCAGCGCGCGCAAGCGACCTGGCTGCAGAGAGGCGCCACGACGACCTAGCGCCGGCCGCCCGGCTCGACAGACGGAGCCGGGCGTGTTCTCCGATGCAATATGCTTGGCACGTGCGTGCGCGGCGTAGAAAATGGCTTGCGTGGGCTCTCATCGCTGTCGGTAGAAGCAGTGGACGTCTCCCTCGACTGATGGGCTGGTACTCCTTCCGCAGGATGCTTGGCCCGCAGGGCCGGCGAACCGCGTGGTGTCTGCTCGGCGCCAGCATCGCCGAGACGGCCAGGGTCGGCCCTCGAGTTTGGATGCGAAACCCGCGCAACGTCAGCATCGGCGCTGGATCGCGGATAGGGGGACGGGTCTGGATCGACTCGTGGGGAAAGATCACGATCGGAAGCAACGTGCTCATGAACGGTGAGATCGACCTGCTCTCGACGCAGCATCTGATCGATCACCCACGCCTCAAGGGAGAGAGGCTCTCGATATCGATCGGCGACTACGTGTGGCTCCCGTGGAAAATCATTGTCATGCCGGGTGTCAAGATTGGCAATTACGCCGTAATCGGCACAGGCTCGGTTGTCACCCATGACGTTCCCGACTACGGCGTCGCCGTCGGGAATCCGGCACGGGTCGTCCGGGAGCGTGCGCGCATCGAGTACACCTACAGTGCCACCGACATCGAAGCCCCGGCCGCGGCGCGCGGACCTAGCTGAGCTCATCGAGCAGTGTGCGCAGCACCTGCGCGGTCCGTGCCACGCCCATCCTCTGCTCGGCGAACGCTCGGCCTCGTGCGCCGAGCGCCTCACGCATGCCTTCGTCGGCGAGCAGCTCGGCGACCGCGCCCGCGAGCGCGCGCGACGTCGGCTCCACCACACGGATCGCCCCAGACTCGACGAGCTCGGACCACCCGCGAGGACCATCTATGGCCACGACGGGACTGCCGGACGCGAGCGACGCGGCGAGGGTGCCCTTGCGCGAGGAGGGGCCTGGCGTGAACGCGGACAGCAGGACGTCGCAGCCGGCGAGCGCGTCGGAGAGCTCCTGCGCCGACAGCGTGCCCGAGAACGACAGCCTGTGCTCGACGTCGCGTGTCCGCGCTGCCTGTAGCCACGCCTGACCGGCGGTGGACGCGCGCCCACCTGACCCGAGCAGCCGCAACTGCACATCGAGTCCTCGCTGCGCCAGCTCATGCACCGCGTCCAGCACGAGCGACGTCTCAGCGCCCTGGTAGGAGTAGCCGAACAGGCCGATGACGCGGGCAGGCGCATCTCGCCGCGGTCGCGCGCTCGGCGCCGGCAGGTTCGAGAACACGGGGGCAAAGGCGACTGGGCGCTGCGGCAGCCACGGCCGCGAAGCGAGCCACCGAGCCCTGATGTCGGTGGTGACGAGGACCGCGGCGGAGGTGCGCATCACGTCGATCAGCGCCACTCGCTGGGTCAACGCCCACACATTGCCACGCCAGCCCCCGTACATCCACGCATACGCGAACTCGTGCAGGACCACCACGACGGGAATGCGCGTGCTCTGCAAGGCGGACAGGACGGGACGAACGAAGATCGGAAGCCCACGATGCGAGTAGGAGAACACCGAGTAATGCAGCACGACGGCGTCCGGGCGGCTGCTCTGGAGCTCGGCGGCGAGCTCGTGCGTCCACGCGCGGAACTCCGAGCGCGACGCCGCCCGCGAGGACTGGCTGCGGCGCATCCACAGCATCGAGCATGACACGTCTTCACTGGTCAGTGCATCGGCGAGCAACGTCGCGTGATCGCGCACGCCGCAGATCTCACTCACGGACACGCCCACCACGGCGACCCGCTTCTCAGCCACCGAGGATCTCCCCGCGATATGCGCTCTCGATCGCTTCCGTCAGCGTCGAGAGCTCGCCCGTCGGCAGGATCAGGCCATTTGTGCCCGGATCGACCAGATCCTTCATGCCCGTGTCCTCGCTGACGAGAACGGGGACGCCGCACGCCAGGGCCTCGGCGGGAGCGTAGGCGAACCCGTCCTCGTAGGCCGCGTGAACACAGAGTCGCGCGCGGAGCAGGTGCGGAAGCGGATCGCCCGGGCTGACCTCGATGCGCCCGTCCTCGGCGCATGCCCGCTGCAGGAAGCGTCGCATCCCGCGTGTTTTCCATCCTCCGACGAGCACCAGCCGCAGGTCCGCATCGGCGAGACGACGGAAGGCGTCCACCAGCAGCGGCACACCCTTGTGGACCGTCAGCCCCCCCACGTACACGATCTCGAAGGTGTCCGGGCTCGGCTGGCGGGCACCGGGCGCATAGCGCGGAGCCGGGGTCAGCGGGAAGGTCGAGATCATCTCCTGCGCGAACCCCTCCTCCAGAAAGGACTCGCGCACGTAACGGGAGGCCACGTAGATGCGCTGCGCCTGCGCGTACTCGAGCAGATTGCGCTCGAGCAGGCGAGTGCTCCACGGTCGTTCCAGCGGGTACTGGCGGTGAGCGAGAGCATGCTGGCGGATGACACGACGGAAGTGCGAGTTCGCGGACATCAGCGCGATCGACCCCGAGATCTTCGATCGTGCCGCTGCAAACTGCGCCAGCGAGGTGCCGTTGAAGCCGATCAGGTGATCGGCGGCGGGTAGCCTGCGCGCGGCCTGGGCGTCGAAGCTCACGCTCGCGCTCCAGATTCGCCAGGCTGGAGAGAAGCGACCGAGTGGCGCGAGCGCGGCGGCGAGTGCTGCCGTGAGCGCCGGTGTGAGTGCTGGTGCGCGCGAGGCGCCGCGCGCAGGCGGCGGGTCGTTCTCGTCTGGCGTTTCGCAGATCACGACTCGCGGCTGCTTGCGACGATCGAGCGCGTCGATGATCTCCTGCAGGTGGCGCCCGAGGCCGCCGCCCCCGAACGGCGCCGGGCACGACACGACCACTCGACCGGACGGCATGACCGCCTCCTGGGCGCTCGCAGCCTGCGCGCGCCACGACGCATCCAGCGGTATTTCGGGCTTTCCCGTGGGCGTCGGTGAGTCAGCCCAGACCGTCATAGCCCCACAGGGTCACGAGATCGCGGCCCAGGTACTCGCTCAGCGCGACGACCTCGGGCTTGAAGCGGCGCTGCAGCTCGCTCGTGAAGCTCTGATCCGGTGGCGGCGGCTGGCCATAGACGATGCGGCTGCGAAGCGGGTAGAACACGCGGTCGCGCAGCTTCCAAGGTGTGAGCGTCTTGATCGTCGCCTTGGCCGCTCCTGAGACGGGGCCCTGCCCGCCTCTCAGCGTGCGCACGAATTTGTCGATCGCAACAGAGCGAACGCCGATCGTCGGGTTGGCCGCCACTACGTCCATCGGCACGGTGTCGTCCACCCCCAGAAAGCGCTGCACCGTGCGCACCGTCCCCTCGTTGTCGCGACGAAAGTCGTCGTAGATGAGCACCAGCACCTGCTCTGGCGGGAACGCCGCGTGGTAGCGACGCAGCTGCTCCACGTAACGCACCCGGTCTGAATATATGAGCGCCTGCGGCCAGTACGAGTTGGCGGGTATCTGCCGGCCCTCACGGCGCGCGTCGTCGAGCGCGACCGCCTTGCGGAAGTCCGGCTCGACCTCGTGGTGATTCTGCAGCAGCTGCAGGTGCAGCGAGCGCAGGAAGCTCGCGGGCTCGCGCAGGATCGCGACGATCCGCGCCGCGGGCTGAGCCTCGGCGATGCGCGCGGCGGCGGTGCGCGACCAGAGATAGGAGGTCGAAGCCTCGCCGATGCGCTGCTCGGGCCTTGCCCCGGCGAACAGCGCCAGGTATTCGTCCAGGCTCATGGCGCGCCTGCCGGTGAATGCGACCGAGCGCTCGGGCGTGGTCTGCGGCTGTGGATTGTCGCGCGAGAAGTACCACGGCTCCTTCCCCGCCCCGCCTTTGTACTCGGGCAGGTAGATCTGCGGGTGGCGCCTGAGCATCTCGTACAGCGCGGTGGTGCCACACTTGGCGTGGCCGACGATGAAGAAGTCCGGGATCCGCTGCTGCGACACGGGCGCCGGCGCCTCCTGCGGTTCAGCCGACATCGTCATAGCCCCAGAGTGAGACGAGATCGCGATCCAGATACTCGCTCAGCGCCACCACCTCCGGCCGAAAGCGCTCTCGCAGCTCGCGCTGGAGGGCCGCGTCGGGCGGCAGCGGCTCGCCGAAGAGGACGCGGTTCTGCGTTGCGAACAGCGCCCGGCGTCGCAGCTGCCGTGGGACGAGCGCCTTGACTGCTCGCTTCACCGCCACCGAGAGCGGGCCTGTCCCGACCGACACCGCATGCACGAGGTGATGGAGGCGCTGCGAGCGCACGCGCACCGTCGGGTTGGCTTGCGTCACGTGAATCGAGGACACGTCATCCACGCCGAGGAAACGCAGCACCCTGCGCACGGTCCCCTCGTTGTCGCTGCGAAAGTCGTCGTAGATCAGCACCAGCACCTGCTCCGCTCCGAACAGCGCGTGGTAGCGGCGCAACTGCTCGACGTAGCGCACGTGCTCTGAGTACAGGAGCGTCTGCGGCCAGTAGGTGTACCTGGGGATGTGTCTTCCCTGACGCCTGTCGTGCTCGAGGGAGATCGCCTTGCGGAAATCCGCCTCGGACTCGATATAGCTCTTGACGAGTTGCAGATGCAGCGAGTGCAGGAAGCTCGCGGGCTCGCGCAGGATCGCAACGATGCGCGCCGCGGGCTGGACCTCCGCGATGCGGCTCGCAGCGGTGTGAGACCAGAGGTAGAAGGGCGACGCCTCGCCCACGCGCTGCTCGGGCCGCGCGGCCGCGAACAGCGCGAGGTACTCCTCGAGCGTGTTCGGAGTCCCTCCAGGTCGCGGTGGGGTGCGTTCGTGCAGCTCGTCCGCGAAGAACCAGGGCTCCTTGCCGTCTGGCATGTAGATCTGAGGGTGGCGCCTCAGCATTTCGTAGAGCGCGGTCGTACCGCTCTTCGGATGCCCGACGATGAAGAAGTCCGGCACCCGCATCTTCGTCAAAGGCGCCGCCGCATGCGCATCAGCGGAGACGGTCATAGCCCCACAGCGAGACGAGATCACGGTCGAGGTACTCGCTCAACTCCACGACCATCGGCTTGAAGCGGTGGCGCAATTCGAGCATGAAGCCCTCATCGGGCGGCGGCGCCTGCCGATGCACGACGCGACGTTGAGCCAGGTGCAGGAAGTCGCGTCGCAGCCGCTGCGGCGTGAGTGCCTTGATCGCCGCCTTCGTCGTCCGCGAGACCGCTCCGCGACCCACCGAGACCGAGTGCACCAGTTCGTCGAGCTGCTGAGAGCGCATGCCGATGGTGGGGTTCGCGTCCATGACGTCGATCGGATGCGACTCGTCGACGTCGAGGAAACGCAGCACCCTGCGTACGGTGCCCTCGTTGTCGTGGCGGAAGTCATCGTAGATCAGCACCAGCACCTGCTCCGATCCGAACAGCGCGTGATAGCGGCGCAGCTGCTCGACGTAGCGCACGTGCTCTGAGTACTGCAGCAGCTGGGGCCGGTGAGAGCGACGCGGGACGTGCCGCCCTTCGCGCCTGGCCGCTTCGAGCGACATCGCCGTGCGCAGGTCCCGCTTCGCCTCAACGTGAGTTTGCACCAGCTGCAGATGCAGCGAGCGCAGGAAGCTGGCCGGCTCTCGCAGGATCGCGATGATGTGCGCGCCGGGCTGGACGTCCGCGATCTCGCGCGCGGCGGTCTGCGACCAGAGGTAGGAGGATGACGCCTCCCCGACACGCTGCTCCGGTGTGGCCTCCTCGAACAGCTCGAGATACTGCTCGAGCGTCTCCGGCGCCGGACCGGCCAGTGGCGGCTGGAAGCGGGGACGCATGTCGCGCGCGAAGAACCACGGCTCCTTGCCCTCGGGCATGTAGATCTGAGGGTGGCGCCTCAGCATCTCGTACAGCGCGGTGGTACCGCTCTTGGCATGACCGACGATGAAGAAGTCGGGAACCCTGTTCCCGGCCGCGCTCGCCACCAGCCGCGGCGACGGATCGCGCGGGTCCGATGACAGTCCGCTGATCATCCTGCACCGGTGGCGATGATCCGCGGGCCGCCGGCGATCATCCCTGGGTCGGCGGCGGCCTTCGAGCGTTGCGCCGCGAGGCCGGGGCCGGCGAACCAGTATGCGGCGACCCCCGCAGCGAACCACAGGAACGTGCCAGCCGGTGCCACAGCCAGCGTGGGTCCGGCGAACCCGTCGGCGGTGAACGCGAGGAATGCAGCGAAGATGGCAACGAGATAGGTGCGCATCTCGACGTCCGCGATCAGCCGCAGCTTCCTCACCGCCAGCAGGATCACGCTGATCGTCAGGCCGACCCACAGGAGCAGGCCGAGCGCTCCCGTTTCGAGCACGACGAGGTTGAACGCGCCCTCCCCGCTCGGGCCGCTGCCTTCGATCTTCACTTTTTCCTGCTTGCCGCCGAATCCCCCCGCCGAGCCGCCGGTCCCCAGCCCGATGCCAAACGGAGCGCCCGCGATGTCGGTCGGGAGCTGGGAGAAGTGGGCGACCTTGGTGGCCGCCTCCCCGGATTCCGCGCTCGCGCTGGAAAGCGTTTCCTGGCGATGGAAGATCGAGCTCCCGTCGGCGGATATCAGCACCGAGGCGACGCCGACGGCCACGACCCCCACCGCCAGGATGGCGATCAACGGCCGACCCACCTTCAGCCCGCCCAGCACCGAGAGGATCGCGTAGCTGAGCAGGGCGATCACCGCGATCACGATCGAGGAGCGAGACGCGGCGGTCGCGATCCCGGCGAGCGCCCCCGCGAGGAGCAGGATGGTGACCCATCGTCGACGCTGCAGGCGTGGGATCGACAGCAGCGCCAGCAGCCCCGGAAGCGCCAGCACGCCCACGCCGCCACCGAATCCGCTGTCTGAGCCGAGCGCCGGGGGACGCGGCCTGGAGACGCCTTCGACCTCGAACGTCCGTCCCGAAGTGCCGCCCGTGCCGTTGATCCGAGCGCTGTAGCCCGGACCCCAGCTGCCGAGGCCCGACGGGCTCAGCCGCGACTGGTAGCCGCCGACCAGCCCGTTGGCCAACGCGATCACGCCCAGGATCAGGAAGAGCTTGCGGAAGTGCTGCTTGGAGCGCATGATCATGTACCCGAAGAAGAAGAACGGGACCCACTCGAGCTGCTGCCTGAAGCCGCCCAGGATCTTCAGGATCCCGTGGGTATCCGGATTTGCGGCCTGGACCAGCACGGCGCACACGAACAGCACCACCCAGCCGGAGAGCGGGGGCATCGTCACGCGTTCGCGGCTGACGCTGACGCGCGCGACCATGCCGATCACGATCGCGAAGATCAGCACGTCGCGTATCGCCGACGCGTACTGGCTGGCGCTGAGCAGCTTGACCGGCCCATCGAGCAGTCCGAGGTAGAGCACCACGATCGTCAGCGTCAGCTCGTAGCGCGTGCTGACCATCAGCGCGACGACGGCCAGCGCCCCGATGATCAGCCCGAAGATCAGCGCGGGGTTCGGGTTTGGCATCTCGATCGTGACCGCGAGCGCGACCAGCAGCGCGATCGACCCGGTGAGCCCGCTCAGCAGCAGCTCGTGCATGCGCCGGCTGAGGAGGGCTGGATGCGCCCCCGAGACGACGGGACCGGCGAGACGCATCTGGCCGCTCATCGGCCGCTCAGCCAACGGCGCGCGCCGTGCGACGCGACGAAGCCGTAGCGCTCGAGATCCGCGCGCGGCACGTCGTTGGCCACGACCCCAAGGATCGGCGCACAGGGAGTCCGCGCCAGGAGCTGCACGAGCCGCTGAGCGGATCGCTCGCGCGTGTGCCCGACCCGCGCCACGAGTACGACCCCATCGACCATGCTGAGCAGCGGCAGCACGTCGCTCACCTCCAGCGGAGACGGCGCGTCGATCAGCACGTTGTCGAACTCCCCCGTGAGCGAATCGAGCAGGTCCGCCATCCTGTGATCAACCATCAAGCCCGGCGAATCGTCGGCGTTGCGCCCCACCAGCACCGAGACGGCACCCGTCTCCTGCGACTGCAGGACCGTGGACGGACTCGCGGCCGATCCCGGCGAGTGCGCGCTCGGCTCCCCGGGCGCGGAATCGGCCGGCTGCATCGCTTCGTCGAGCTCGAGCGTTCCGGAGAGCGCCTCCGCCAGTCCCTGGTGGCCGGAGACGTCCAGCAGCTTGGCCTGGACGGGACGGCGAAAATCGGCCTCCACGACCGCCGCTCGCCTGCCCGCGTCGCGCTGCACGAGCGCGAGTGCGGCGACGATCGTCGACTTGCCGTCGGCAGCGTCGGCGCTGAGGAACAGGATCGAGCGAGGGGAGACGCCGCGATCGTCGATCGAGCGAGCCGAGCCATTGGGACTGTGCCCGGCGGTGCCAGCCAGCTGCAGGCTCGTGTACAGCCTGCGGAGCGGCTCGGCGAGCGGCTTGGAGGCGGACAACCGTCCATCGCGGCGCAGGATCGGTCGCCTGACGCTCGGAAGCGCCGAGAGCAGGTGCGTCTGGAAGGCCGCCTCGACGGCCGCCAGCGAACGCAGGCGACGATCGAGTCGGCTCACAGCGTAGGCGGCGAGCGCGGCCAGGAACAGGCCTAGCACGAAGCCGAAGATCGCGTTCTTTTTCGGCATCGGCGAGAGCAGCTGCGAGCCGGTCGGCTTCGCGACGCCGATCTGCTTCACCTTGACGATCGAGAGTTCTGTTTCAAGCTGGTTGATTTTGGAGGTCTGGGTCGCCACCTGTAGCGTCGCCGCGGTCGTGAGCCCGCCTGAGCCCTTCACGCCCTTCTGCTTGGGGCGGTTGAGCGCGGCTTCGACTCGGCTGAGCTGTGCGCGCGCGAGCGCGATCGCCGCCGCGATCCCGCGCGTGTAATTCCCGTTCTCGCGTTTGACGTAGACCTGCGCGGTCAGGTTCGCCAGCAGCGCCGCCGCACGGGGGGCACGCGCTTCGGCCGATATCGACATGAACTGGTTTTTTTCAGATGCCTTCGCGTGCACCTTGCCACGCAGCGCCTGCCGTGCGATCGCGGTGTGCTGCGCCCGCAGCCGTCGCACGACGACTTCGTGCACGAGCGGCGAGTTGATGATCTCTGCCTGAGCTCCGGGTTCGAGCCCGCTCTTCTTCTTCCCACCACCGGCTAGCACGCCCTGTTCTTCTGAGCCGCTGCCGAGGTAGACCTGCGTGCTCGACAGGTAGACGGGCGTTTTGTGCTTGTAGTAGTAGTACGTGCCGACCGCGACCAGAATCCCCACCGCGAGGATCAGCCACTTGCGCCTCCAGAGCGGAGCAAAGGTTGAGGTGGCTTCGGTCATGTTGTTAGTGGTCGACTCCAGGATCCGTCCATGGTCGAGGACCATCATCAGGCCCGCCAGGCATCATAAGGATCAGCGTAATAGGCTCCTAAAGACTAGCGGGCCGGAACCAGCTCGGAAGGGGTGCATGCGTCCGTGCCGGCGACTTTGGAAGGGACGGGTGTGCAGGAGGCGCAGAGCAGGCGGATCCTGTGCTTTGCAACGCAAGGCCACGATCATCTCGATGCAGACCGCCTCCACTATCTGCTGGAGCCCCTGCGCCCGGACAGCTACGCGTTCGATCACGACCGCAGGATTCGCTCGGCCGTGGGCCTCGCCAGAGAGGTGCTCGCGCGACGCCCGAGCCTGATCGTGATGGAGGGCACCGGCCTTGCCGGCGGAGTCACGCTGCTGGCGCTCAGCGTCTTGCTGGGAGTTCCCTTCGTGGTCAGCAGCGGCGATGCGGTGGGCCCGTATCTGGGCCTGCGCTCGCGTCTGGGCGGGCTGGTCGGCAGCCTCTACGAGCGCCTGCTGTGCCGGCGCTGCGCGGGCTACATCGGTTGGACCCCCTATCTGGTGGGACGCGCGATCACGTTTGGAGCCAGGCGCGCCATGACCGCACCGGGCTGGACCCGCGGCCACGCCGCCGGCGGCGCCCGCGAGAGGATTCGCTCCCGCCTCGGCATCCCCGCGGATGCGCTGGTGATCGGCCTGGCCGGATCGCTCAACTGGCGAGCGCGCGTCGGCTACGCATACGGGGCGGAGCTCGTGCTCGGGATGCGCCGCGTCAAGCGCCCCGATGTGGTGGCGTGCATCGTCGGCGATGGTCCCGGGCGCGAGCGACTCGCGGAGATGGCTGGGCAGGACCTGGGCACCCGCATCCTGATGCCCGGGCGGGTCGACCCCGCGGAGGTTGCGGACTATCTCGCGGCCTTTGACGTGGCCAGCCTGCCACAGAGCGTCGACGGCGTGGGATCGTTTCGCTACACGACGAAGCTCAGTGAGTATCTCGCGGCCGAGCTCCCGATGATCACCGGCCAGATCCCCGCTGCATACGACCTGGCCGGCGACTGCTGCTGGCGGCTCCCCGGCGACTCTCCCTGGAGCTCCACCTATGTGGATGCGCTGGGCGAGCTGCTGGAGGGCCTGACTCAGGGTGCGATAGCCGAGCGACGTGAGGCGATTCGCCGGCGGCCGGGGGATCCGTTCGACCAGCTCGCCCAGCAGCGGCGCACGAGCGAGTTCGTGAGCGACATCCTGGCGTCGTCAACGCGACGTTGACACCGTGAGAATCTCTCACACGCGCGACTCGCGCGCGAGCTGTGTGTACAGCTCGTGATGCTTGGCCACCATCTCTCGCCAGCTGAACTCGAGCGCCGACTGACGCGCGCCCTGCCCGAGCCGCTGCCTGAGCGCCCGGTCCGCGGCGAGCTGGCGCAGGCGCTCGGCGATCTCGCCCGGCTCCCTGGAGATCAGGAAGCCGTTGTGGCCGTCCCGGATCAGCTCACGCACGCCGTTCACCGGTGTGCCCAAGATCGGGAGCCGGCATGCGGCCGCCTCGAAGCTGACCAGTGAGAAGGTCTCATAGCTCGAGGGCAACACGAACGCGTCGGCGAGCTCGTACACGAGCTGCACGTCCGGGGTGACTCCGAGCCAGCGCACGGCATCTCCCACGCCGAGTGACTCGGCCAGCTCCTGGTAGCGCTGCCGGTCTCCGCCGCCGGCCACCAGCACGCACCAGTCGCCCGCCAGCGCGAGCGCCTGGATCAGTGGCCGCAGGCCCTTGCGCTCCCACTCGCTGCCGACGAACGCCGCCACGAGGCGCCCGTCCGGGATCTCGAGCCGCTCGCGCAGCGCGCGCGCCTCGGCGGCGCGCCGGCCGGGCGCGAACATCTCGGTGTCCACCCCGTTGTGAATCGTCATCACCCTGTCCGCCAGCTGCGGGTAGTGCCGGCGCACCTCCTGCGCCACTCCCTCCGAGACGCACACGAACCGCGCCTGGCCGTTTGCCCGAAAGCAGGCGCGCTCGGAGAACCGCTTCACCAATCGCACGATGCGCGCGTGCCCTCGAAACAGGCGGGTGGAGCGACTTGGGTTTGCCGGGCCGACCTGGTGGCAATAGTGAACGTGAACCACATCGGCGCGGTTGAGCACGATCGCACCCGTCACCTGCAGCACGCCGCGCCGCCATCTGCGCACCGCCAGCGAGCCCGCGAGCACGAACCACGGATACGCCACGAGGAATGGCCGGCTCGGGCCGCGCACGCGGTGGAACTCGACCCCCTCGCGCGGCGGTACCTCAAATGTGCGAGCAATCACGGTAACCGTGTGTCCGAGGTCCCGAAGACCGGTGATCAGCTCGGCCAGCACGCGCTCCATCCCCCCCACCGCGCCGATGTCGTTGGCGACGATCGTGACGTCGCATGCAGGCGCGGAGCGCTCGCTGCTGCGCTCGGTTGCGATGTTGGATTGCATGGGCGACGGTGGTGTCCTTGAGTCAAGTCAAAGGCTAGCGTCCGGCGCTCAGCCCGTGAGAAGCCGAGGAGCCGAGCAGCAATACACTGTCTGACCGCCATGAGTCAAACCCGCCAGCGAGCCCTGTCTCGCGCGCGCCGAGCATACCGGTTCGTCAATCGCCCGTACTACTGGTGGCGTCCCTCCCAGCTCGCCATCCGCCTGCGCGCCAAGCCCAACGCGGATGGAAGCCCGCGGCTGCTGCGCACGGCGTGGGGCTCGCATCTGTACTGCTGGCCTGACCCGCTCGGGCGCGCGGTCGCGCGGACCGGCATCTATGACCTGGTCGTCGCCGAGACGCTCGCGCGCCTCGCCGATCCCGGCGAGACCGCCGTCGATGCCGGCGCGAACGTGGGCTTCATGTCCAACCTGCTCGCGCATGCCGTGGGCGCAGATGGCCGCGTGGTCTGCTTCGAGCCCCATCCCCTGATCCTCGAGACCCTCAACGGCAACGTCGAGCGATGGAGGGCGCTCGAGCGAATCGCGACGGTCGAGGTGCGTGCGGCGGCCGTCTCCTCCGCAGCGGGCCGCCTGCCGCTGTCGGTGGACCCGCACACGTTCGCTCACAACAAGGGAACCGCGTCGGTCGAGCAGGCGGACCCGATCAGCTCGACCGAGGTTGACACAGTCCGGCTGGACGAGGAGCTCTCCGCGCCGATCGGCGTGCTCAAGCTCGACGTCGAGGGACATGAGCTCGAGGCCCTGCGCGGCGCCGACTCCCTGCTCTCGCGCAAGCTCATCCGCGACATCCTGTTCGAGGAGCACCGGCGGCCGCCGACACCGGTGACGGAACTGCTGGAGTCCTATGGTTACACGGTCTTGGGCGTGCGCCAGGGGTTGACAGGGCCAATCGCATCCGCACCGGCGGAGGCTTACCAACGACAGATGTGGGACCCTCCGGCGCTGCTGGCGAGCACCGATCCCGCGCGCGTGCGCGAGCGCCTGAAAAGGCACGGATGGGTGTGCCTGCGCGGCAGCTTCAACAGCGGCCTCGTGTAGGATCGGAACGGTGCGCACGTACTCGGACCAGCTGGCGTCGGCGGGTACATCGATCGACGCGATCGTGGAGAGCGCGCTCGAGGCGGCGCGCCCGGAGCCGCATCTGCGCTGGCTTGACATCGGCTGCGGAACCGGAGACCTGCTTCGCAAGATCAGGGACGAGTGGCAGCCGGCCGAGCTCTACGGGATCGACCCGATCGACTGGCTCGATGAGGATCTGCGCGGCGATGTGACGTTTCACACAGTCGCCGCCGAGGAGGCTGAGGAGCTGCCGACCGCCGACCGCGTCCTGCTGGTCGAGGTGATCGAGCACCTCGAGGCTCCCTGGAGCGCGCTGCGCAAAGCCGCCCGTCTCCTCGCCCCCGGCGGTCGACTGGTTGTGTCCACTCCCAACCTCGCCACACTTCGCAATCGCCTGGAGCTCGGGCTGCGCGGAGGGCTGACGAGCTTCCGGCCCGACAATCAGCCACACATATCCCCCGCGCTTCCGCACGTCACGACTCGAGTCCTGGAGGAAGAGGGCCTCACAGTGGAAGCGCCGCGCTTTGCTGCGGCCGATGTGATCTCACTCAGCAAAGGCCGTATCTGGCCCGAGACGATTCGCCAGCGCTATCCGAGCCTGACGTCCGTGTCGGTGATCATCGCCGCCAGCCGGGCACCGGCGAACGGCAGTCACAACGGTTCACTTGACAGCAGCGCCTAGGTGACCGTCGGCGGCGGCTCGGCCGCGACATCCCTCCCGCTCTTACCGCTGTCTGGACCCAGCGCCTCGAGCTCGGCGAAGAACCGCTTGCACATGGCGGCGTCGGTGAAGTCGCGCAGGAAGCGCTCCCGCCCGGCCTGGGCGATCGCGGCGCGCAGCTCCGCGGACACGAGCAGCGGCTCCAGCGCGTCCGCCAGCGCGACGGGCTCGCCCGAGCGCGCGAGCATGCCCGTCTTGCGGTGCTCGATGAAGTCGCCCGGGCCGCCGGAGTCGACCGCGACGACGGCGACTCCGCGCGCCATTCCCTCCAGCAGGACGATGCCGAAGGGCTCGGGATCGGACGCATTGACAAGGACGTCCAGCTGCTCGATGTACGGTCCGGCGTCGGGTACCTGACCGGTCATCGTGACCGCGTCCGTGAGCCCCAGGCTCTCCGCGAGCGGCGCCAGCGACGCTGCGTAGCCGGGAGACAGGCCGTAGGAGTCGCCGCCCACGATGACCAGGTGAATCTCGTGCCCGCGTTCGCGCAGCAGCGCCTGGGCGCGCAGCATTCGATCCTGCCCCTTCCAGGGCTGCAGGCGTCCCACGAGCCCCACCACGGGAGCCCCCGGGCGAAGCTGTAGCGGCGCGGGAGCCGAGGTGGCGTCAGGCACCGGCGCACCGGCGCCGACCACGAACGTGGGCCTGCGCGGGAACAGCCGCTCCTGCGCCTGCGCGGCGGCTCTCGAGTAGCAGCCGATCGCAACCGCGGGTAGCAGCGTCGCGCAACGATCGATCCAGTCGCCGGTCGGGATCGCCTGCTGCCACCAGAGGACGCGGTCGCTCATCCCGGCCAGCGCGGCAGCCGGTGACCCGTACAGGTGGGTCTTGGCCGCCCAGTTGAGGATCAGATCCGGCTGGCTGCGGCGGAAGATGCTCGCGAGCCGAAGGACGGTTGGCAGCCACCGGTGAGCCTGACGAAGGCGCGCGGCGTGAATCACCTCTACGGTGAAGCCCGCGTCGATCAGCTCAGCCGGCCACGGCCCCGGCTCGAAAAACACGAGCTCGACCTCATGCCCACCCTCGCGTGCCCCCTCGATGACCGCCTGGAGCATCGCCTCCGCGCCGCCGAGACGCTCTCCCCACGGCGCGGTTACGAGGATGCGCACGGGACCTCCGGGGCGATCGCCTGGCGCGGAGAGCCGACTATCCGAACCGGGCTTCCTGGCCGCTCGATCACCGCTTGAGGTTATCCAAATGCGTGGGCAGGGGCTCGCGCCGGCAGGCCGTCCGCGCCTCGCTCGGCGCGTGTACCCTGCAACCGCACACATGCCGACACCTACACGCAACGACCCAGCCAGCTCCACCGCGCGCAGCTGGCTGGGCCGCCGACGCCGGGCGATGCGCCGCATGATGCGCCGGGCGAACGCCGCAGGCGAGGTGACACCCGTCGTGGGCGGAGGGATCGACCTGCCTCCACCGCCACCGGACTGTCCGCCGGGCTGGACGACGGGCCCCCCTGACTTCGTCGGCGTTGGCGTGCAGCGCTGTGGAACCACCAGGTGGTTCGACCTGATCGCTTCACACCCAGAGGTGGCACCGCCAGGACCCGCCAAGGAGCTGCACTACTTCGACCGCTTCTACCTCGGCGGATGCACCGCGGCCGAGACGGCCCGCTACCACGAGTACTTCCCGCGCGCCGCGGGGTGCAAGGCCGGCGAGTGGACGCCGCTGTACGTGAGCGCTCCCTGGATACCCAGCCTGCTCGCCGCCGCCGCTCCCGAGGCGCGTCTGCTGGTGCTGCTTCGCGATCCGGTCGAGCGCTACGTATCCGGCCTTCAGCACGTCACTCGCGTGGCGCGCAGACGCGGAGCGCCGCTCAGCCGCTACGCGCCGCTCGACCAGTTCCTGCGAGGCTTCTACCACGACCAGCTCGCTCGCCTGATGCGTCATTTCGAGCGCTCACAGGTACTGGTGCTGCAGTACGAGCGCTGCACGAGCGAGCCGCTGTCACAGCTGCGCCGGACGTTCGAGTTCCTGGGGCTCGAGGATCTCGAGTTCAGGCCCGACCTCGAGGCCCACCCCGGCAGGCAGATCGACAAGCCCGAGCTGGACCCCGATGCGCGCGAGTCCTACGTGCGGGCCTACCGCGAGGACGTGACCAGCCTGCTGGAGGCCTTTCCCGAGATCGACGTTCGCCTGTGGCCCAACTTCGCCCAGCTGGCGCACGAGCGCGCCGCTACGCGCGCTTGACGGCGCTCAGCCCGACGCTCAGATACGGATAGCCCAGGAGCCTGCTCAGCGGCCTGTCCACGATCACCAGCGCGCGTAGCGGCAGGATCGCCAGCCAGGCGGCCGGACGGCCGAGCAGGCCGGTCAGCCTCCTCATCAGATCGGTCACCTTCTGCGAGACCACGCCGCTGATGAAATCCTCGCTCTCGACCTCCAGCCCCGCATCGTGCGCGATCTGCCGCAGTCGCTGTGGCGAATATCCGTAGCGGACATGAGAGCCATCCTCGACCTGACTCGGGTTGGGCTCCTCGGAGTAGAGCGGGCGGTGACCATCGTGGGGCGCGGTCAGCAGCAGTCGCCCGCCGGGACTCAGCATCGCGGCGAGTGAACGCACGAGACGCTCGTCATCGTTGACGTGCTCGATCGTCTCACAGCAGATGACCTGATCGAACTGACCAAGCGAGACACGATGTTCCTCGAGCTCGCGCAGGTCGAGGGTGCGAAACTCGATCCCGCTCACACCGAGCTCCTCGCTTCTGCGCCGCACGCCGTCGCGCTCGTGCTCTGAGAACGAGGCCGCCAGCACCTGGTTTCCGGTGCGCGCCGCATAGATGCTGAAGCCACCGTTCCCACAGCCTGCGTCGAACGTCCTCAGGTTGCCACCGCGCAGGTGCCGGCGCAGCCACAGCCAGCGATCGAGCACGCAAGGGTCACCGTGTATGAGCAATGCGCGCCAGCCGAGAACGCGGAGCATCGTGTCCGACATCGGCGCCAAAGATATAGCAGCGACCAACCACGCCGCTGATCGCCGTCAGCAGGGTGGATACCCTCAGCTCTGCATGAACCCGCCCGCCCCACAGCCGAACCCCCGCGAGCAGATCACGCTCGCGCACGACTACCTGCTGGTCATGCGCGGCGCCGAGCGCACGTTCGCGGCGATCGCCGAGCTGTATTCCCATGCTCCGATCTTCACCTTGCTCTACGACGAGCAAGGCACGAACGGGCGCTTCGCGGGACGCTCGCTGACCACCTCTTCGCTGCAGCGCCTGGGCGCCGGCCAGTCGAACTTCAGACGGCTGCTGCCACTCTATCCGTGGGCGGTCGAGCGGTTGAAGCTGCCGCCGTCCGATGTGCTGCTGAGCAGCAGCAGCGCTTTCGCTCATGGGGTGCGCGTTCCCGCCGGCGCCGTCCACGTCTGTTACTGCTACACACCGTTTCGCTACGCCTGGTATGAGCAGGAGCGTGCGCTTGCGGAGACCCCTCTCCTGATACGTCCGCTGCTGCGCCGCCAGCTGGAGCGGATACGCCGCTGGGACCTGGCCACCAGCCGCCGTGTCGATGCCTTCATCGCCATCTCAGATCTCAGCCGAGAGCGGATCAAGCGCTACTACGGGCGCGACGCTCCGGTCATCCACCCCCCGGTGGAGACTCACCGCTTCTCACCGGGGACGCCCGGCGACTCGCTGCTCGTCGTCTCTGAGATCGTCCGCCACAAGCGTGTGCAAGTCGCACTCGAGGCCGCTCGTCGCGCGCACGCGCCGATCCGCATCGTCGGCTCCGGCCCGGACCACGAGGCGCTGAGCGATGCATACCCCGAGGCCGAGTTCCTCGGGCGCGCAGACGATGAGGATCTCGCGCACCTGTATGCGAGCGCTCGCGCGGTGGTGGTACCGAGCCTGGAGGAGTTCGGCATCGTCGCGGTCGAGGCGCAGGCCGCAGGACGTCCTGTCATCGCGGCGGCCGCCGGTGGCGCGTTGGAGACCGTGCTCGATGGCCAGACGGGGAGGCTTGCGCAGCTGGACGACGTCGAGTCCTTCGTCCGCGCGATCGAGACGATCGACACGCTCGAGTTTGACCCCGCGCGCGCCGTGGAGAATGCCGAGCGCTTCTCTGTGGCGGCTTTTCAGCGCCGCCTGTGCGAGCAGGTCGAGCGGGCCGTTGACAACAGGCGCGAGCCTTGACCGCGGCCATGACCGCTGCGTACAGCAGCGGATATCCTGCGGGCAATGCCCGGGAGAGCGCTCCGCATCGCATGGCTCGGGGCCGTGCCGTCCTCCCGGGAAACCGGGGGTGTCCCCGGTGTCGCGACCGAGCTTCTGCACGGCCTCGCGACGCTCGGTCACCGGATCGATTGCTTCTCTCCCGCGGCGGAGCACGAGCTGCCGGCGCGGCTCTCAGAAGATAAGAACCTGACGTTCGCCTGGGGAACCGCGGGCTGGCGGTGGGGTCGCTGGTACAGCCGCACGAAGATCGCGGCGTTTGCATCTGGCCTGTTTGCTCGCGCTCTCGGGGCTCTGCGGCTGCGGCGGGAGCTCGCGCGCAGGCACCGGCGGGAGCCTTACGACGTGATCTACCAGTTTTCGAACATAGAGGCGCTTTCCGTGCCATCGAGCGTCGCCCGCCAGGTGCCGCTCGTAATACATCCGGAGACACACGCAGCGGGTGAGCTCAGATTCCTGATCGCCGAGCGTCAGCTGAGCTTTCGATGCCAGCCGCGTCACACGTTCGCCGTCGCGGTGGCGATCATGTCGCTGCGCGCTCTCATCCAGCGAGTGAGGATCCGGCGCGCGCGCCTGCTCATATGCATCAGCAGCGCGTTCCGCTCACACCTGGTTCACGACTACGGCTTCCCCCTGAAGGACACCGTCGTCATACCGAACCCGGTACGCCTCGAACGGTTCACCAACTCCGAGCGCGAGCTGGGAGAGCCGCCCACGGTGCTGGTGCTCGGCCGGATCGCGGTTCGCAAGGGCATCGAGGACGTCGTGCAGGTTGCGCGGACGCTGCTCGAGCGCGACGTCGACGCTCGCATGCGCGTCGTCGGTGGGCCGGGGCTGTGGTCGGACTACACGAAGCTGCTCGAGGACCTGCCGCCCGAGAACGCCGAGTACGTCAGACGCATCTCCCCGTCTGAGATCCCCGGTGAGCTCGCCCGGACCGACGTGCTGTTGCAGGCGAGCAAGTACGAGCCCTTCGCCCTGACCGTGGCGGAGGCGCTGGCCGCCGGGGTCCCGGTCGTGGCGACAAGCGAGGTCGGCGCGATCGAGGGTGTCGACAGATCGGTCGCAATCGAGGTCGAACCGGGTGACGTCGCGGGCATGGCCACGGCGATCACCGACATGCTCGAGCGGGTGCGAGCGGACGCGGCGCAGACCCGATCGCTCGCGCGCGCGGAGGCCGAGCGGCTGTTCGCGTCCGAGGTGGTGTGCGAGCAGATCTCGACGGCGCTCGTGCAGCTCGTCGACGCCGGCGGCAACCGTAACGGCCCGATCCCGGCCGGGCAGGCGCTCGGCGGCGATACGCCGGCTGACTCACATGAGCTCAGCTAGCCAGTCCGTCTCGCCCCGCTGGATCTTCTCGTAGATGAGCCTCGATTGGCGAACGTGATGCCTCTGGGTCGTGCGTTCCCAGGAACGCCACCTGGCGCCGTTGACCAGTCGCGTCGCCGGACGCAGCGCCGGCATCCGCCCGAGCTGCACCGGCTCGGGAGCCAGCGCACGGTGCACGGGGCTGAGTTCGCCGGCGCGGAATCCGGCGCCGTGGTGATAGATCGTGTCCGCGTAGATGGCGAAGTACAGGGGGTCCAGGTTCCTGCGGTTCGATCGGAGCAACTGCACCCACGGAGTGTCCGTCAATTCCAGCCTGCGCAGCAGGTTGCCGCCAACGTCGGTCGTGGGCTCGCCCCTGGCGCCCGGCCACGTGGGGCCGGCGGTCCAGTCGCCGGGTAGGCTGCGCCAGGTGCCCACCGTGGTCACGCAAAAGCATGGGTGAGGTTGCGGCTCATCGGCGTTCTCGGCCCTGCGCACGGCTATCAGCGGCGCCTCGGCCAAGCCCTTCGTGATGAGCGGCATCGGATCGGCGATCGGAAAGGCGTCACCGTCCATGAACATCAGAAGGTCATCGTCCGCCGCCTCCTGTGAGATCTCCATCGCCATGTGATTCAGCTTGCCGGCATGCGAGCCGCGCTGCTGCACTATCCGATCGAAGTGGACCGAATACGACGGATCGATGTGCTCGAGCGAGGACCACGTCTGGTACGGGACCGAGATGTGCTGACGCAGATGTCTCGTCTGGATCTCTATCCATTGAGGCGACCTGTAGTGCACCGACGCGATGTAAAGCACCGCTAGCTGACCACCCTGAGCGGATCAGGCCATCCTGGACGTTTGTTCGGCCAGGCTGCGGGCATTAAAGACTTGGACGGCACGATCCGATAACAAAAGCACATCCATGTCCGCACAACGGACACGGGCCACCTCGAGTGCTCAGGGATCAAATGCTCCTCTTCCTCATCCCCGTTGCCTGGTTTGCAGTTGCGGCTTTCGTCGTGCTCCTCTGCCGGGGCGCGGCCGCTGCCGATGCGGTGCTGATCGCCGGCGCAGAGCGCGTCGGTCCGCGGGCCGCCGTCGGCGCGACCGCGGGCTCACGCTCGCATGCACGCGCCCGCACCACCTGGCGTCACGCGGGAGCGCGCTCCGCGTCTCGAGCATCCGCAGGCCACGACCGCGGAGCTCGGGTCGGTCGCTGACTGCGGCGCGCTGGCTTGGGTTTTACAGTCCGCGGCGTTGGAGTACGTGGGGGATGGTGCGTAGGAGGATCTTGATGTCGGTCCATAGCGACCAGTTGGCGACGTAGAGATAGTCGATCGCGACCATCTCGCGGAGCGGCACCCTGGCCGGGCCGAGGATCTGCCAGGGGCCGGTCATGCCGGGCATCAGCTCCAGCCGCCGGCGATGCCAGCCCTCGATGCGCTGGTCCTCGTCCAGTACCAGCGGCCGCGGGCCCACGAGGCTCATCTCGCCGCGCACGATGTTCCACAGCTGCGGCAGCTCATCCAAAGCCGTGCGCCGCAGCAACCGCCCGACCCTCGTCACGCGCGGGTCCTCAGCGATCTTGAACAACCCCTCCTGCGCCTCGTTACGAGCACGCAACCCGTCCTTCAGCGCCTCCGCGTTGGGCACCATCGTACGGAACTTCAACATCCGGAAACGCTGCCCATAGCGCCCCACACGCTGCTGACGAAAGAACACCGGGCCACCATCCTCGAACTTGACCGCGACCGCGATCACAGCCAGAACCGGCGAGACCGCCAGCAACCCCACAAGCGCCCCCAACAAATCAAACGCACGCTTGAACGCCGCCGAGGAACGCGTCAGATCGAACCGCCTGACACCCATCACCGTCACGCCATGCAGATCATCGAACTCCACCGAAGAGCCCACCACCTCCAGCAAGCGCGGCAGCACGCTGACCCGCACCCCGACCGCCTTCAGCGTGCGCACCAGATTCAACATCTCCCCCCCATCAACACTACGCGGAGCGATGATCGCCCTGTGCACATCAAGCGTCTGCGCCAAATCCCTGATCTCCGCCAACCGCACCTCAGAAAAGCTATCCGTCGACCACGAAGCGACCTTATCCAGATCCAAATGCGCGACGACCTCCGCCTTGACCCCCCCATGCCCCGTCAACTTCGAACGAATCGTCTCCGCCGAAACCTCATCCCCGATGAACAAACACCGCTCCGCCGGCGCGACCCGCAACGCCAACGCCCGCGAACCAGCCCGCGCCAAAATCAACCCCCCCGACAACGCCAGCCACAAGAACAACGCCTCATGACGATCCAACGCACCCCGCACCAACAACCCACCCGTCAACCACGCCACCAAAGAACACAACGTCGCCAACTGAAACAACCGCGGCGCCTCATCCAACGTCGTCTTACGCAACAACGTCTCATCCCGATCATACAAACCCGTCAACTTCGCCCCCACCAACAAAACCGGAACAGCCGCAACCCCCACCCACGTCAACTGCACAGACCGAGCCGACAACCCCACCGTCAACAAAAACGCACCCACAACCGCAACCACATCCGCCACCAACAACAACCGCCGAAACAACGCATCCCGCCGCAAACACGCAGCCGGACCACGAACCTCCCCAAACCCCCCCACCAACCCACGACCAACACCCAAACCCAAAAAACCACGCGACGAACCCAGCGACCGCGAACCCGCCAACGAAGACCCCGAATCAGCAAGCGACGCAGGACCCCAGACCACCCCGGCCTCAACCCCACTCCCCGTCTCCACACTCATAGC
>JBEKGK010000003.1:0-50696 GCA_050012835.1 Solirubrobacteraceae bacterium
CCCCAGGCCTTGATCGTGTAGGCGAAGATCACCGCCGGACGGTCGCTCACCTGATCCGCGCGGCGGAACGCGTCGAGCAGGTCCGCCAGGTCGTGGCCCGCGAGATCGCGGATCGCGCCCGCCAGCTCCGCGTCGTCGAGCTGCTTGACGAGCCGCTCGAGCTCCCGGCGCCCGCGACCGGCCCCCGGCAGCCGCTCGCGCAGCTCGGCCACGTGGCTGCGCAGCAGGCGCTGGTACTCCTCGTTGGGCATCGCGTCGATGCGCCGGCGCAGCGCCTCGCCGCCCGCGCGCTCGAACAGGGCGCGCAGCCTGCGTCCGTACTTGATCGTGATCGTCTGCCAGCCAGCCGCCTCGAACATCGCTGAGGTGCGCGCCACCGCGATCTCCGGCACCACGCGGTCAAGCGACTGGCGGTTGACGTCCACGATCCACAGCACCTCGCCCAGCGACCCGACGAGCGGGTCGATCAGCGCCTCCCAGACGGCGCCCTCGTCGAGCTCCGCGTCGCCGACGAGCGCCACCTGGCGCCCGCCCAGCGGCACCTCGAAGTGGCCCGCCACGTAGCGATGCGCCAGCGCGCTCCAAAGCGTCGCGGTCGCGCCGATCCCGACCGACCCCGTCGAGAAGTCCACCGGGTCCGGGTCCTTGGCGCGGCTCGGGTAGCTCTGCAGGCCGCCGAACGCACGCAGCTCTGTGAGATAGCGCTCGTCGAGCTGATCGAGCAGGTAGTTGATCGCGTGCAGCACCGGCGCCGCGTGCGGCTTCACCGACACGCGATCTGGCCCGCGCAGATGCTGGAAGTACAGCGCCGACATGATGCTGACCATCGACGCCGACGACGCCTGGTGGCCGCCGACCTTCACCCCGGAGGACGTCTGGCGCACCTTGTTGGCGTGGTGCACCATGCTGACCGCCAGCCACAGCACGCGTCGCTGGATCGCCTCGAGCACGCCGAGCTCCTCGATCTGCGCCCGCCCGCCCGCATCGGGCTCCTGCGCGAGCTCCGAAACCCCTGTTGCCATCGCAGCACATGGAAGTGGATGCGGCGGCTCAGCGCAACCATCATGGGGCCAAACCGTGGATCGGCGCATGATTACTCCATAGATCAACCGATAGCTGTACGATTCTTGCGTGACTGACGCCCAGCCCGAGCTCGACGCCACCGACCTCGAGATCGTCGAGCTGCTGCGCGAGGACGCGCGACGCACGTTCGCGGACATCGCCCCGCGGGTCTCGCTGTCGGCGCCCGCGGTCAAGCGCCGCGTCGACAGGCTCGAGCGAGAGCGCGTGATCACCGGCTACACCGTCCTGCTCGACCACGCCAAGCTCGGCCAGCCACTGCAGGCGTTCACCGAGCTGCGCTTCGCCGGCAACTCGCGCGTCGATGAGATCGCCGGCATCGCCGACGACATCCCCGAGGTGCAGACGATCTTCACCACCGCCGGCGACCCCGACGCGCTGGCATGGATCCGCGTCAGGGACGTCGAGGATCTCAAGCGCGTGATCGACCTGCTCAGGCGCAGCGGCCGCGTCACCGGCACCAAGACGCTGATGGTCCTCGGAACCTCGACACCGGCGCCGCGCCCGTGAGCGCCGAGCGCGTGGCCGTGGTCGGCGCCGGCCTGATGGGCGCCCAGATCGGCTGTGAGTACGCGCTGGGCGGACACGCCGTGCTGTGGATCGTGCGCGATCGTGAGGCGGCCTCGGCGCGCATCGAGCGGGCGCTGGGCATGGCGCTCGAGCACCGCCTCGTGGCTGAGCCAGCCGCCTCGGCGGCGCGCGAGCGCATGCGCTGTCGCGAAGGGCCCGTCGGCTCGGAGGGCGAGCTGGACGTGATCGTCGAGTCGCTGCCCGAGAGCCTCGAGCTCAAGGCCGTGGCGCTGGGCGAGCTGTGCGCGCGCCACCCCGAGGCGATCCTCGCCACCAACACCTCCTCGATCGCCATCACCGCGCTCGGCGACGCCGCCGGCGCGGCCGAGCGGATCATCGGCACCCACTACTGGAACCCGCCGCTGCTGATGCCCCTGGTGGAGGTGGTCGCCGGCGAGCGCACGCCCGCCGATCTGCGCGAACGGGTCGCCGGCCTGCTGCGCGGGATCGGCAAGCGGCCGGTGATCCTCGAGCACGAGGTTCCCGGGCTGCTGTGGAACCGGCTGCAGATGGCCGTGCTGCGCGAGAGCCTGTGGCTCGTGCAGCAGGGAGTGGCCACGCCGCAGGCGATCGACGAGGTGATGCGCGACGGGCTGGCGCGGCGCTGGCGGTTGACGGGCCCGTTCGAGACGGTTGGCCTCGGCGGCGCACCGACGTTCGACGCGATCGCCGAGAACCTGTTTCCCGTGCTCTCCGACGCCAAGGCCGGCTCGGGATTCGCCGCTCACGTTCCCACCGACCCGCGGCTGCTCGCGGCTCTGCGCGCGCGTCGCGACGAGGCGCTGGCGGCCGACCTGCGAGCGGAACGGGCAGCGGAGTGAGCGGGCGGACGCCGACAGTCCGATCGACGGCCGACGCGCGCGTCCCGATCGAGCGGTTGACCGTCGCAGCGAGCGCCTGTACCCTATATCGACTGATCGATATGGCATCGGCCCTACGGAGATAAGGAGAACGTCGATGGCCCGCGATCCCCGCCACGACGTCCTCTTCGAGCCGGTGCCGATCGGGCCCAAGACACTCCGCAACCGCTTCTACCAGAGCCCGCACTGCACCAGCTTCGGCGCGGACCTGCCCGGGTCCCAGGCGCACATCCGCGCGATGAAGGCCGAGGGCGGCTGGGCCGCGGTCAACACCGAGTTCTGCTCGGTGCACCCCTCGAGCGACTCGCGTCCGCTCGTCTCGGCGCGGCTGTGGGACGACGACGACGCGCGCAACCTCGGCAGGATGGCCGAGCTGGCGCACGAGCACGGGGCGCTCGCGGGCGTCGAGCTGTGGCACGGAGGCTGCGTCGCCGGCAACCTCGAAAGCCGCCTACCCGCGCGCAGCGTCAGCCAGATGACCGACGAGAGCCTGTACTCGACCAGCTGCTACGAACTGGACAAGGCCGGCATCAGGGAGATCCAGGGCTACTACGTGGCCGCCGCCCGCCGAGCCCGCGACGTCGGCTTCGACATGATCAACATCGAGGGCGCCGAGTGCGGCGCGATCACCCAGCACTTCCTGATGTCCAAGTTCAACCGCCGCACCGACGAGTACGGCGGAGCGCTCGAGAACCGCGCGCGCTTCTGGCTGGAGGTCATCGAGCAGGTCCGCGAGGCGGTCGGCGGCGATTGCGCGATCACCGCGCGCCTGTGCGTGGACACGCTCAACGACAACCCGCTCGGCATTCGCGCCGCCGAGGAGGCCTACCAGTTCATCGAGCTCGGCGATCACCTGGTCGACTTCTGGGACCTGCAGGCCGGCGGCTACGTCGCCGCCGAATGGGCCGGCGACGACGCGGTCGCGTCGCGCTTTGCCGGCGAGTTCAGCCACCGCGAGTACATCGAGGCGGTGCGCCCGGCCACCAGGAAGCCGATCGCCGCCGTCGGGCGCTTCACCAACCCGGACACGATGGCCGCGGCGATCCGCTCGGGCGTGATCGACATCATCGCCGCCGCGCGCCCGTCGATCGCCGACCCGTTCCTGCCGCAGAAGATCGAACAGGGCCGCTACGACGAGATCCGCGAGTGCATCGGCTGCAACATCTGCGCCTCGCGCTTCAGCCAGGGCGCGCCGATCGTGTGCACGCAGAATGCGACCCTCGGCGAGGAGTTCCGCCGCGGCTGGCACCCCGAGCGCTTCACCAAGGCGTCGAACGCAGAGAAGACGGTGCTCGTCGTCGGCGCGGGGCCGGCGGGCATGGAGTGCGCGATGGTGCTCGGCAAGCGCGGGCTGAGCGCCGTGCACCTCGTCGAGGCCGCAGACGCGCTCGGCGGCAGCCTGCGGGCGATCAGCGCCTACCCGCACCTCGGCGAGTGGGGCCGGGTGACCACCTACCGCCAGATCCAGCTCGACAAGCTTGACAACGTGGAGGTGATCCTCAAACGCAGGCTGGACGCCGAGGCCGTGTTCACCTACGGTGCCGAGGTCGTCGTCGTCGCGACCGGCGCGCGCTGGCGCGCGGATGGCATGAACGGCCCCACCCAGGCGCCGATCCCGGGCGCCGAGTACGACTTCGTCCACACCCCTGAGCAGGTCTCGGCGGTCAACGGCGCGATCGACGGCGAGCACGTGCTCGTGTACGACACCGACGGCTACTTCACCGCCGTGGGCATGGCCGAGATGCTGCTCGCGGCCGGCAAGCGCGTGACCGTCGTGACCTCGTTCCCGAACTTCGCGAGCTTCATGTTCTTCACCGGCGAGGCCTTCCGCGTCAACCGCGAGCTCCGCGCGCAGGGCATCGAGATCGTCACCGGCCACCTGCTCTCGGAGATCACGCCCGAGCGCCTGCGCGGCCAGAGCGTGTGGGCGCCCGATCCAGTCCAGTGGAGCGCCGATGCGGTCGTGCTGGTGACGCAGCGCGAGCCGCTGGACTCGCTCTACCACGAGCTGCGCGCCGACCCGTGGCGCCTGCAGCGCGAGGGCATCGAGGCTGTCTATCGCGTCGGCGACTGTGTGGCGCCGCGGACGATCGCCGAAAACGTCTTCGACGGCCACCGCCTCGCGCGCGAGATCGACACCGACGACCCGGCCACGCCGCTGCCGTTCCTGCGCGAGCTGCCCGACGTGCGCCGCGAGCGATCGCCCGTAGCGTGAAGGTACTCGTCGCGGTCAAGCAGGTGGCGCGGCTCCGCGACGGGCTCGTCCTGGATGGCTCCGCCGTCGTCCCCGACGAGGCGCTCGAGTGGGCGCCGAACGAGTGGGACGCGTTCGCGCTGGAGGCCGCGCTGCGTCTGCGCGAGGACGCGGGCGGCGGCGAGGTGGTCGTCGCGACGGTCGGCGGGGAGGAGGCCGAGGAGAGCCTGCGGGCAGGGCTTGCGATGGGCACGGACCGGGCTGTGCGCGTGTGGGACCCGTCGCTGCGCGGTGCCGACCCGCTCGCGATCGCTGCCGTGCTCGCGAAGCTGGCCGCCGCCGAGCAGCCGGAGGTGATCCTGTGCGGCGCGCAGGCCGCGGATGCGGCCAACGCCGCGACCGGGCTCGCGCTCGCCGGCCTGCTCGACCTCGCCCACGTGACCGTCGTAAACGCCGTCGAGCGCGACGGCTCCGCGTTGGTCGTCGGGCGCGAGCTGGATGGCGGCGCCGTGGAGACGCTGCGCGTGAGCTTGCCGGTGCTGCTGACGATTCAGACCGGGGCGAACCGACCGCGCCGAGCGAACCTGCGCGCGATCAAGCAGGCCCGCGAGCAACCGATCGAGACGCTCACGCCGGCTGTCCTCGGCCTCGGCGAGCAGGAGCTGGCCGCCGCCGCCGGCGCCCGCACCGTGCGGCTGCTCGAGCCCGTCCGCGAACGCGCGACGATGATCGACGGGCCGGCGAGCGCGATCGCGGCGCGGATCGCCGAGATCGTGGCCGCGGAGCTGCAGGCGTGAGCGGCGTCCTGGTCCTCGCCGAGCTCGCAGGCGGCGCGGGATCGCCGCTCGGCCTGCGGCCGTCGAGCCTCGAGCTGATCGACGCCGGGCGGGCGCTCGGCGAACAGGGAGCCGGCGCGCTCACGGTGGCGCTGATCGGAGCTGCGGCCGACGCGCACGCCGACGCGCTGCAGCTCCCCGGCGTAGCCGAGATCGTGACCGTCTCAACCCCCGACGAGCACTTCGAGGCCCACGTCTCCCAGGCGGCGCTGGAGGAGCTGATCCGCGAGCGCCGGCCGGCCGTCGTGCTCGCCGGCCACACCAGCGACTCGCTCGCGTTCGTCGCCGCGGTCGCCGCCCGCGGCCGCCACGGCTTCGCCGGTGACGTCACGTCGGTGTCGTGGGGCGAGCACGGGGTCCTGGCGCGGCGCGGCGCCTACGGCGAGCGGCTGCTGGCGGAGCTCGACTTCCCCGGCAAGAGCACCGTGCTGCTGCAGCTGCGCGCCGGTGCGCCCGCTGCCGGCGCTGGGTCGGGGGACGCTGGGTCGGCGGGCGCCACGCCGGGCGGCGTCGGCGTCGCGAGCGCGGCGAGCGCCGCGGCGACGGTGTCGCGCTTGGAGATCGATCTGGAGGGCACCGCTCGCACCGAGCGGCTGGAGCTGCGCGAGCCCCCCGCGGGCGGAGCCGACGTCGCGGAGGCCGACTTCCTGCTGTCGATCGGACGGGGGGTTGGCAGCGCCGATGGCGTCCCGCGGCTGCAGCGGCTCGCCGAACGGATGGGCGCTGCGCTGTCGGTGTCCGGTCCGCTGGTCGAGGCGGGGTGGGCGCCACGCGGGCTCAAGGTCGGCCAATCCGGCAGGACGGTGGCGCCGCGGGTGTACCTGGCGCTCGGCATCTCGGGCGCGGCCCAGCATCTCGCCGGCATGTCCGGCTCGAGGACGATCATCGCCGTCAACTGCGATGCCGGTGCCCGCATCTTCGACGTCGCCGACCATGGCGCCGTCGCGGATCTGTTCGAGGTGGCCGACGAGCTCGAACGACTATTCGCCTGAGGAGGCGACGATGGACTTCACCGAGCCCCCCGACGCCCGCGCGATCCGCGAGGCGGTGCGCGCGCTGTGCGAGCGCTTCCCCGGCGAGTACTGGCGGGCGCTCGAGCCCGACACCTACCCGAGCGAGTTCGTGGCGGCGCTCACCGACCAGGGCTGGCTGGCGGCGCTGATCCCCGAGCCCTACGGCGGCTCTGGCCTGCCGCTGGGCACGGCCAGCGTGATCCTCGAGGAGATCTGCGCGTCGGGCGCGAACGCCGGCGCCTGCCATGCGCAGATGTACACGATGGGCACGCTCCTGCGCCACGGAAGCGAGGCCCAGAAGGCCGATTACCTGCCGCGCATCGCCTCCGGCGAGCTGCGGCTGCAGGCGTTCGCGGTGACCGAGCCGAACGCCGGCTCTGACACCACCCGCATCGCCACCCGCGCCGAGCGCCACGGCGACGGCTACGTGGTCGACGGGCAGAAGATCTGGACCTCGCGCGCCGAGCACTCCGACCTGATGATCCTGCTCGCGCGCACCACGCCGCTGGAGCTCGCCGAGAGGCGCACCGACGGCCTGTCGGTATTCCTGGTGGACATGCGCGAGCGGGGGGCCGAGTTGAGCATCCGCCCGATCAAGACGATGATGAACCACGCCACCACCGAGGTCTTCTTCGAGGGGCTCGAGCTGCCCGCCGACGCGCTGATCGGCGAGGAGGGCGCTGGCTTTCGCTACATCCTCGACGGCATGAACGCCGAGCGCATCCTGATCGCCGCCGAGTGCATCGGCGACTGCCGCTTCTTCATCGACCGCGCCGTCGCCTACGCCGGCGAACGGGTCGTCTTCGGCCGCCCGATCGGCGCCAACCAGGGCGTCCAGTTCCCGCTCGCCAAAGCCCACATGGCGGCGCAGGCCGCCGACCTGATGCGCTGGAAGGCCGCCTGGCTGTACGACTCGGGGCAGCCCGCCGGCGCCGAGGCCAACATGGCCAAGTACCTGGCCTCGGAAGCCTCGTGGGAGGCGGCCAACGCGGCGCTCGACGCCCACGGCGGCTTCGGCTTCGCGCAGGAGTACGACATCGAGCGCAAGTTCCGCGAGACGCGCCTCTACAAGACCGCGCCGATCAACAACAACCTCGTGCAGGCGTTCGTCGCCCAGCACGTGCTCGGCCTGCCGCGCTCATATTGAGCTCGGCCGGCTCAGGCGCGGATGGCCGGGGCCGCACATCGCTTCGTAAGCTGTTCTGGCCGGCGCATGCGCCGGCCGGCGGGGGCGCACATGTGCGCCCCCGACGATGGGCCGCATGCGGCCCATCGGACCACGCCGCATGCGGCGTGGTCTTCCCCTCAGGCGCTCGTGCGGTTGGGGTACTCGTGCACGGACACGAGCCGCACGGGCCCCTCGACGACCCGGTAGCTGTGGGGCTGGTCGGCGCGGAAGCTGATCAGATCGCCCTGGCCGATCACCTCCGAGAACGACTCGCCGGATATCTCGACGGTGCCGGTCGCGACGGTGATGTGCTCGAACAGGCCCGCCACGTGCCCTTCGGCATGGCGCACCGCGCCCTCCTCCAGCAGCAGCGTGTAGATCTCGATCAGGGCGCCGCCGGCGCGGGTGAGCATGTGGCGGATGACGAGCCCGTCGGTCTCCAGCCCGGCCTGGTCGACGGCCACGACCGCGGCGACGTCGTCCTCGCGCACGACCGACACGTCGTCGGGCGGCGGCTCGTCGTGGAACAGGCTCGCGAACGGCACGCCGAGGGCGGCGGCGAGCGCCCAGACGGTGTCGATCGACGGGTTGCCCTGGCCGCGCTCGATCAGCGAGACCGTCGACTTCGCCACCCCGGCCTGCTCCGCGAGCGCGGACAGCGTCATGCCCCGGGTCTCCCTCCAGCGGCGCAGGTTGCGCGCGATCGGCTGAACGGGCCCTTGCACGGCGGTAGTTCTATCGTACCGGCGGTAGTGGCACGCAGTTCGGTCCTTTGCCTGCTGGTAGTCTATATCGGTACGCAGGACGAGATATCGAACCGATATCCCACCGACTCCGACCACGGCGCCTAGGCGCAAAGGGCAGATGAGCAACGACGTCCTCACAGCCGACGCACGGGCCAGCCTCGAGGAGCTCTACACCAGGCGCACCCCCAGCTCCGCGCGCGCGATGGAGCGCGCGCGCCGCTACATGGTGCGCGGCCTCACCAGGGGCTGGGGCTACCACCGCCCCTACCCGATCGTCGCCGAGCGCGGCGAAGGGCCATATCTGTTCGACCTCGATCGCAACCGCTACGTCGACCTCGCCAACAACGGCCTCAGCCTGATCCACGGCCATGCGTTCCCGCCTGTGGTGGCCGCGCTGCAGGCGGCGGTGCAGCGCGGCTCCGGCTGGCTCGTGCCCTCGGAGGAGCAGATCGAGTTCGCCAGGGTGCTGTGCGAGCGGATCGAGATCTTCGAGCGGGTGCGCTTCACCAACTCCGGCACCGAGTCGGGGATGCTGGCGATGAAGATCGCGCGCACGTTCACCGGACGCCAGGCGATCCTCAAGGCGGTCGACGGTTTTCACGGCTCCTACGACGACCTCGAGGTGGGGCTGTACGACCGGCCCGAGATCCCCGGCCGCGTCTACCTGGCGCCGTTCGGCGACGCCGAGGCGTTCGAGCGCCAGCTCGCGGAGCACGGCTCGGAGATCGCCGCCGTGGTGCTCGAGCCGCTGATGTTCAGCGGGCTGGTGACGACCGCCCCGCCCGGCTTCCTGGCGCGCGTACAGGAGGCGGCCCGCCGCGCGGGCGCGCTGTTCGTGCTCGACGACTGCCTGATGCTGCGCCTCGCCTACGGCGGATCGGCCGAGCGCTATGGCCTCGAGCCGGACCTGACGTTCCTCGGGAAGTTCGTCGGCGGGGGCATGCCGATGGGGGTCGTCGGCGGCGGCGCCGAGATCATGGACGTGCTCGACCCGCACCGCGAGCGCCCGCTCTACCACGGCGGCTCCTTCAACGGCAACCTGCTCAGCTCCGTCGCCGGGCGCGTCAGCCTCGAGCACTTCACCGCCGAGACGATCGCCGCGATGGACCAGCGGGCATCCGGCCTGCGCGACGCGCTGGCGGCCGAGGCGGCCGCGTTCGGCCTGCCGTTGACGATCGTCGGCGAAGGCTCGGTGATGGGCGTGTACGTCACCGACACGCTCGAGCGCCACGACGGCAACACCTTCAGCGCCGGCGAGCCGACGCAGCTGCTGCACCTGGCCGCGCTCACCCGTGGGGTGCTGATGGGGCCCGGCGGTGAGATCGCGCTGTCGAGCGCCACGGCCGGCGCGGCGCTCGACGCGGCCCACGAGGGCCTGCTGAAGGCGCTCGGAGACGTGGCCCGGCTCACAGGCTCGTCAACAACCGAAGGGAGAACGATGGGTAAGCAGCGGGTGGACAGTCCCTGGGGGACGACGTTCTGCGACTCGATCAGCTTCAGCGGCCCCGGCCGCTGGATCTACGTCTCCGGGCAGATCGGCGCCGACGCCGACGGCAACATGGTCGGCGAGACCTTCGCCGAGGAGGCCGACCAGTGCTTCGCGCGCATCGCGCTGTCGCTCGAGAAAGCGGGTGCCAAGATGAGCGACGTGGTCAAGATCACGGGCTACGTGACCAGCACCGACGACTACCCGGACTACGACCTGGCTCGCGGCAAGGCCTTCCCGGGCACGCCGCCCAGCAGCGCGACCGTGCAGGTCGCGGGTCTCGCAAACGCCGCGCGGGTCGAGGTGGAGGCCGTGGCGTTCATCCCCGACGAGGGCTAGAGCCGCGTCCCCGGCGCCGCCGTGAGCCTCGTCTTCTCGGCGCACATCTCCTGGCTGTTCGGCGAGCGCCCCTACCTCGAGCGGGTCGGGGCGGCGCGCCGGGCCGGCTTTCGCTGGATCGAAAGCGCCTGGCCGGCGGAGCCAGACGATCGCGCGCAACTGCCGGCGAAGGTGGCCGAGCACGGCGTGGCGGTGGCCCTGCTCAACTGTCCTGCAGGCGACGTCGAGCACGGCGAGCGGGGCTTCGCGAACGACCCCGCCCGGCGCGAGCAGCTCGAGCAGGCTTTCCTGGCGGCGGCCGAGCTCGCGCAGCGGATCGGCGCCGGCAAGCTCAACCTGCTCGTCGGCCGGGCGCTGCCCGGCGTGCGCTTGGAGCGTCAGCGAACGTCCGTCGTCGAGGCGCTGCGGGCGCTCGCGCCGGAGGCCGCCGCACGCGGGCTGCGGATCGTGATCGAGCCGCTCAACGCGATCGAGAACCCCGGCTACCTCGCCCCGACGCCGCAGGACGCCGCGGAGCTGATCGAAGCTGCCGGCTCAGACGCGCTGGGGCTCCTGCTGGACGTCTACCACGTGGCGCGGGTGGGCGCCGATCCGCTCGCGGCGGTGGAGCGCTGCGCCGGCCTCATCGGCCACGTGCAGATCGCCGACTTCCCCGGCCGCGGCCAGCCCGGCAGCGGCGCCCTGGACATCCGGGGCATCCTCGAAGCACTCGACGCGGTCGGCTATACGGGAGCAGTCGGGTTGGAGTACGAGCCCCGCGGCAGTAGTGAGGCATCACTGGCGTTCCTCCGAAGCGGCTGGCAGCCGGCGAGCCTGTAGTAGCGGTCGCGCGCTCTCAGGCACGGGTCGGGCGCTCTCAGGCACGCTCGCCCACCTCCGCGGCGACGTCGTCGAGCGCGGCCGTCACGGCCTGCGCCGCGAGCTCGAGCTCATCGTCGCTCAACGCCGTGCACAGGCCGAACTCCCCGCCGATGCCGTAGTAGACGCCGTGGTTGACGCTCGCCAGCTGCAGCAGCGACGTGGCCTTCCAGTCGATCTCGCCGTCCGCGCCGTCGAGCACGTACAGGCCGAACGCCGAGCCGACGCCCTGGGTGCGAATCGGCACCTCGCGCTCCTCGGCCGCCTGCGCGATCGCGGCTCGCAGGCTGTCCCCCTGCGCGTCGATCCGCGCGATGTCCGCCGCCTTCAGGTTGCGTACGGCGATCGCGCCGGCGATCATCCCGAGCAGGTTGCCGTTGAACGAGCCGCCGTGGTACAGAGCGCCCTCGGCCGTCGGGTCGAAGATCGACATCAGCTCCGCCGACGCCGTGATCGCGCCGACGGGCAGCCCGCCGCCGATCCACTTGCCCAGGCAGGTGATGTCCGCCGCCTCGAGGCCGAAGCGCTCGGCCGAGCCGCCCTCGGCGAGGCGGAACATCAGGCAGTCGTCGAGCACGAACAGCACGCCCGCCTCGCGCGCCAGCTCGCGCAGCGCGGGCAGGAAGCCGTCGGGCGGCGGGGTGACCACGCCGGTGTACTGGACCGGCTCGACGATGATCGCCGCGACCGCGCCGTGGTTGCGAGCGAGCGCCGCGCGGTATGAGTCGAGATCGCCGAACGTCGCCAGCGCGACCCGCCCCGGCAGCTCGCCCTGGCCCTGCAGGCCGACCTCGAGATCGTCGTAGGAGCCGTGGTAGCCGTGCCACGCCTTGATCACCACCTGGCGGCCGGTGGCGTGGCGCGCGAGTTTCACCGCCAGCATCGTCGCCTCCGTGCCGGTGTTCGCGAAGCGGACCTGCTCGGCGCCCGGCAGGCGCTCGCACAGCAGCTCGGCGTACTCGATCTGGGCGTCGGAGGCGCCCGGCCAGGCGGTGCCGCGTGACAGCGCCGCGTGCAGCGCGTCCTCGATCGGGCCGTAGGCGTGGCCGTGCATCAGGCTGAGCCCGTTGCTGAACAGGTCCACGTAGTGGTTGCCGTCGACGTCGAACAGCTGCGCGCCGGCGCCGCGATCGAACACGACCGGATAGGGCGCGAACCAGCTGAGCGTGCGGGTGATGCCGAGCGGCATGCTCGCGCACGCTCGCTGCATCATCTGCGCCGAGGTGGGCGTTCGCCGCGTGTACTCTCGTTCGACCGCCGTCAGCTCAACAGACACGTACACCTCGTTCAGGTTCGTCGGCCGGAGGACCCGCGCCCCCGTTGCATATCGACTGTTTGGTATGCATCATAAACGAGTCGCTCTGCTCCTTGCAAGTGATCCTCGCGATCGGCGTGAGCCGCCGCGCGGGCGGGAGCCGGTGGGTGCCGTCAGCCCTCGCCACCGCGGGCGCTGCGCTCGGCCTGCAGCGTCTCGCGCCGCTCGCGGGTCCTCTGCAGATCGACGGTCAGGCCGTGGTCGGGGCCGTCTTCGGCCAGCACGACGCCGTAGACGTCATGGGCCGCCCTGGCGGTGACCCAGCGTTCGACCACGTCGTGCAGCACGGCCTGCGGGTCGCGCGCCAGCGGGTCGCCATAGCCGCCGCCGCCGGCCTCGATGCCGCGGATCCACTCGCCGCGTTGCAGCAGCGAGTCGCCCACCGGCTCGACGTGGGTCTCGCTGCCGTCGAGGCCGAGCACGCTCGCGGACGCCGGCCTGCCGGGCAGGCCCCCGCGGACGCCCTGCGGCGGGTTGCGCGCGAAGTCGGCGAGGTAGAAGACCCGCAGCGGCGTGCTCGACCTCGGCCCGTACACGACCTCGCCGGCCGGCCCGCCGCGCAGACGGCCGGCGCCGCCGGAGTCGGCGAGCAGCCGCAGCGAGCGGAAGTGCAGCGGGTAGGTGCGCTCGAGCATCTCCACGCTGTCGATGTAGATCGTCTTCGAGCAGTCCGGCATCGCGTAGGTGATCCAGCCGTCGCAGTGCGGCGAGGCCGGCCCGCCGTTGTTGCCGATCACCATCGAGCTCACGTACGGCTCGCCGCTGTCCTCGTAGGTGCCCGAGAAGACCGAGAAGCCGACCCCCAGCGCCCCCGCGCCCTCGGCCAGGCCCTCGCCGTCGCCGAGCTGGCAGAAGGCGCTCTGCGCCGCGTTGATGATCCGGTTGAGCACGTTCGTGGTCGACACCGACGCCGAGTACGGCTCGACGAGCCCGCCCGCGATCGAGCCCTCGCGCAGCAGCACCTCCACGCGCCGGAACGAGCCGGCGTTGCGCGGGATCTCGTCCTCGAGGCAGTTGAGCAGCGCGATGATGCAGCCCCCCCGCGCGCAGTACTCGGAGACGTTCAGCCCGAACGGGATGCAGTCGGGGTTCTCGCGCAGGTCGAAGCTCACGCGCCCGTGCTCTGGTTCGACGTCGATCGTGACGTTCACCTCGACGCCCTCGGGGAGGCCGGGGATCGGGTCGTGACGCGAGCGGGCGCGCAGGCGCTTGGCGGGCAGCTTGCGGATCGCCTGCTCCATGCAGCGCTCGGAGTAGTCGAGCCACTCCCCGACGAACGCCCTGATCGTCTCGATGCCGTAGCGGGCGATCACGTCCTTGAGCCGCCGCTCGCCGATGCGCGCGGCGCCGATCGTCGCGAGATAGTCGCCGTACCAGACCTCCGGCACGCGGATACGCCGCCTGCACATGCGGATGATGTCGTCGATGTCGCGGTAGTCCTGCTGCACCTTCACGCACGGGAAGATCAACCCGCCCTCGGCGTAGACGTCGTCCACGTACGCCATGTACGTGGAGGGCTCCGAGTTGCCGCAGTCGGCCTGGTGCGCCTTGGCCGAGGCCGTGAAGACGTGCTCGCCGTCGACGAACACGGGCACCAGGATCGTGTGGTCGGCCGTGTGCGTGTTGCCCAGCATCGGGTCGTTGTGCAGGAACGCGTCGCCCTCGCGCAGGTCCGGGTGCAGCGTGCGCATCGAGCTCGTCTGCAGGCCGGCGCCGAGCACGTGCACCTGCAGGCCCTCGGCGGCGGCGAACAGCTGGTCCTCGGCGGTGATGATCGCGCAGGAGAAGTCACGCGCCATGTTCAGGATCGAGGAGCGCCCGGTCCTGAACAGCGTGTTGGTCATCTCCCGCACGATCGCTTCGAAGCGGTGGGCGAGGACCGCCATCAGCGTCGCGTCGAGCTCGCGCGCGACTGCGGGCCGCGTGTCGGCGCGCTCGTGCATCAGCTCATCTCCAGGCGATAGTTGCCCAGGGCGCTGACGTGCGCCGTCCACCCCGGGTAGACGACGATCGTGGTCTCCGGCTCGATCACCAGCGCCGGGCCCGCGACGGTCGCCTCGGGCGCGAGCTGCGCGCCAAGGTGCACCGGGATCTCGACCTCGCCGAGCTCCGGGAAGAACGCGACGCGGGAACTGGATGCCCGCCCGCCCGGCCCGCCGTTCGCGGCCCCGTCGTTCGCGTGAGCGGCGGCCGAGCCGTGCGCGCGGCGGGCGGCCAGCGGCGGCTTGGCGGTGCCGACGACCACGCGCCCCTTCCATTGGCTCAGCTCGATCCGCTGCCCCGGCTCGCGCACGGCGAAGATGCGCTCGTGCGCGTCGTGGAAGCTCTCGATCAGCCGCGCCAGCTGCTGCTCGTCGGCGATCTGCTCGCCCTCGAGCGGGATCGACAGGTCCCATACCTGATAGGCGTAGCGGGCCTCGACGAAGTAGCGCCGCCGGACCTCGCCGGCGAGGCCGGCGGGCAGCTCGGCCTCGAACGCGAGCATGCGCTCGCGCAGCCGCTGCAGGGTGGCCGACACGCCGGCGAAGTCGAAGTCCTCAGAGCTCGTCACGTGCGGCGCGGTGACCTCGCGCACGATGTCGCTGTGCTGGCCGCCGAACGCCGAGAGCACTCCGGCCGCCCGCGGGACCAGCACCTCGCGGCAGCCGAGCTCGCCGGCGATCGGCAGGATCGTCAGGCCGGCGGCGCCGCCGCCGGCCACCAGCGTGCTGTCGCGCGGGTCCACCCCCTCGTTCACCGTCAGCTCGTGGATCGCCGCGATCATTCGCTCGTTGGCGATCGAGAGGACCGCATGCGCCGCCTCGCGCACGCCGATGCCGAGCGGCCCGGCAAGCTCGCCGAGGGCGGTCTCGGCGGCGCGCGGATCGAGCGCCATGGCGCCGCCGAGGAAGCGGTCGGGATCGACGTAGCCGAGCGCGAGCGCCGCGTCGGTGACCGTCGGGCGCGCGCCGCCGCGCCCGTAGCAGGCCGGCCCGGGGTCGGCTCCGGAGCTCTCCGGGCCCACCCGCAAGAGACCACCGGGGTCGACCCACGCGATCGACCCGCCGCCGGCGCCGATGCTGCGCACGTCGACCGAGGAGAGGCCGGTGAGGTGCCCGGCGAACGGCTCGCCCAGCCACGTCTCGCTGGTGAAGACCAGGTCCCCGTCGCGGACGAGGCTGACGTCGAAGCTCGTGCCGCCGGTGTCGCAGACGATCACGTCACGGCTGCCCGTCTCCGCCTCGGCGACCGTGCGCGCAGCCACCGGCGCGAGCGACGGGCCCGAGCGCACCGACCACAGCGGGCTGTCGATCAGCCCCGACATCGGCACCACGCCTCCGGCGGAGCTGGCGGCGAGCAGCTCGCCGGCGAAGCCCTCAGCGCGCAGGCCGCTGGCGATCTCCGGCAGATGGCTTTGCATCAGGGGCTTCAACGAGGCGTCGATCGAGGTGCCCGACGCGCGCCGGTACTCGCGCACGATCGGGTTGATCTGGTGGGAGAGCGAGTAGGGGACCTCGGGCAGCTCCTGCTCGATCAGGCCGCCGACGGCCAGCTCGTGAGCGGGATTGGCGGTCGACCACAGGAGGCACACCGACACCGCCTGCACCTTCAGCTCCCCGGCCTGCGCCAGCAGCGCGCGGGTGGCGCGCTCGTCCAGCTGGGTCACGACGTTGCCGTCCGCGTCGATCCGCTCGGGGATCTCGAACGTCAGCCGCCGTGGGACGTAGGGCTCGGCGAACGGCCGGGTGTAGTCGTAGGGCCGCAGCGAGCCGCCCTCGCGGCGCACGAGGATGTCGGGGAATCCCTCAGTGCAGAGGAACGCCGTGCGCGCGGTCGTCCCCTCGAGGATCGCGTTGGTCGCCTGGGTGGTGCTGAAGATGAACAGCGAGGCGCGAGCCAGGAGCGCGTCGAGCGGTTCCCCCAGCTGCTCGGCCGCGCGCTCGAGCGCCGCCCGCAGGCCGCCGAAGAGGTGCTTGGGCTGCGTCAGCGCCTTCGCCACGGTCAGGTCGCCGGTCGCGTCGCTGACGACCACGTCGGTGAAGGTGCCGCCGATGTCGCACGTGATCCGCGCGCTGTGCTGGTTGTCGCTCAATGCCTCACGCCTCGGGCACGAACGCTACGGCGTCGATCTCGATGTGGGCGCCCACCAGCAGCCCGGCGACCTGGACGGTCGCGCTGGCCGGCAACTGCTCGCCGAAGCGCTCGGCGCGAACCGCGGCGTAGTCCGGGTATTCCTCCAGAGAGGTGACGAAAGCGTTGATCTTGACCACGTGCGAGAGGTCCGCGCCAGCTTCGTTGAGCGTGCGCTCGATGTTGTCGAGCGTTGCGCGGGCCTCCGCGCCCATGCCACCCGGGACCACTTTTCCATCCGCTCCGAAGCCGACGTTCCCGGCGACGTGGATCAGCCGGCCCGGGCCGACGGCGGTGACCGCGTCGCTGAAGCCCGATGCTGGGTTGGTGGTCAGACGCTCGATGCTCATTCGTGTGCGTTTCCTTTCGTCCGGGCAGCTATTGCAAACCGATCACTCGATATGCGACTATAGGCAGACGGAAGGGCACGTGCAAGCAGGCGCCTGACATTGGGCGGTCTCCCCGTCCAACGACTAGCATCACCCGGCGTGGCGCGTGACCCGCACCGGTCGCGGCTGCGCCGAAGACGAGCCGATGAGACGGAATCGACGGGAGGACATGCGTTGCCAAAGCTCGGGATGGGACCGATACGGCGGGAGCAGATCTGCCGAGCAGCTGCCGCGGTGATCGCCCGCGAGGGCTTTGCCGGCTCCACCATGCGGATGGTGGCCGAGGAGGCCGGCGTCAGCACCGGGATGATCAACCACTACTTCGCCAACCGCCAGGATCTGCTCACACAGGCGCTGGTGTTCGTCTCCGAGCGCACGCAGGATCGCTACCGCGAAGCGCTTCAGGGCATCCCGGCAGGTCTCGGGCGGCTGCAGGCGCTGCTCGACAGCGCGCTGTCCGACGATCCGCAGATGAGAGAGACATGGCACGTCTGGATCAACGCCTACGGCGAGGCCGTGCGCCTGCCGGATCTGCGCCACACGATGGAGCAGCGGCTGCAGAGCTGGTACGACATCATCGATCTGGCGTTGGAGGAGGTCGCGCCGCCGCCCGAGGAGGACGCGATCCCGTGGAGCTGGCGCCTCGACGCGATGCTCAACGGGCTCTCGATCCAGGCGCTGACCTCGGAGGCGGCGCTCGACAGCCGCCAGATTCGCGACGAGATCGTGCACACGCTGTTCCCCGAGCTGGACGCGGAGCCCGGCGCCGACGCGCGCCGGGGCGAGCGGGTGTCGGTCGGCGGCTGAGCGGTATATCATGCCGCTGGCCGATAGATCGAACGAGTGAAAGGCGCCCAGGCGGCTACCGTGCGGCTTGCAGCGGACACAGGGGGAACGTTCACCGACCTGGTCGTCGAACGGGGTGAGGACGTCCTGCTGTACAAGGCCTCGACCACGCCGCACGATCCGGCCGAGGGGATCCTCGGCGCGGTCGCCCTGGCGGCCCGGGACGCAGGTCAGAGCACCGAGGAGTTCCTGGGCGACGCGGACGTCTTCATACACGGCACGACTCGTGCGATCAACGCGATCCTCACCAACAACACCGCGCGGACCGCGCTGCTGGCAACGCGCGGGCATCCCGACATGCTGCTCTTGCGCGAGGGTGGCCGCACGGACGCCTTCAACTGGACCTACGGATATCCCGACCCCTACATCCCGCGCGCGCTGACGTTCGAGATCGACGAGCGGATCGGCAGCCAGGGCGAGGTGGTGCGCCCGCTGCAGGAGGCATCCGCGATCGAGGTGATCGGCCGGCTCGAGGCCGATGGCGTGGAGTCGGTGGCGGTATGCCTGCTGTGGTCGATCGCCAACCCAGCCCACGAGCTCGCGCTCGGCGAGCTGCTCGAGCGCCACCTTCCGGGCATCCCATACACGCTCTCGCACGCTCTGAACCCGACGCTGCGCGAGTACCGTCGCGCCTCCTGCGCCGCGATCGACGCTTCGCTGAAGCCGCTGATGACCGCCTATCTGCGCGGGCTCGAGGAGCGGCTGCGCGCCGACGGGTTCGCGGGCAGGCTGCTGATGGTCACCTCCAGCGGGGGCACCGTGGACGCGGCCGACATGGCCGCCGCGCCGATCCACTCGATCAACTCCGGCCCCGCGATGGCGCCGGTCGCCGGGCGCCACTACGCCGCGCTCGACGGGCTCAGCGAAAACGCCGTCGTCGCCGACACCGGCGGCACCAGCTACGACGTGGCGCTGGTACGTCGCGGGCGCATCCCGGTGACGCGCGAGACGTGGCTGGGGCTGGAGTACGAGGGCCACATCACCGGCTTCCCCGCGGTCGACGTTCGCAGCGTCGGCGCCGGCGGCGGATCGATCGCCTGGATCGACTCCGGCGGGCTGCTGCACGTCGGCCCGCAGAGCGCGGCCGCCGAACCCGGCCCGGTCTGCTACGGCCGCGGCGGAACGGAGCCGACGGTGACCGACGCCTCGGTGGTGCTCGGCTACATAGATCCCGAGTACTTCCTCGGCGGCCAGATGAGCCTCGACGCCAAGGCTTCCGAGGCAGCCATCGCGGAGCGCATCGCGGCACCGCTCGGGCTGTCCAGCAGCGAGGCCGCCGCTGCGATCATGGCCGTCGCCACCGAGCGGATGATCCAGTCGATCGAGGAGATCACCGTCAACCAGGGCGTCGACCCGCGCACGGCGGTGCTGATCGGCGGCGGCGGCGCAGCGGGGCTCAACGCGGTCGCGATCGCCCAGCGGCTCGGCTCGCCGCGGATCGTGATCCCGCAGGCGGGCGCCGTGCTGAGCGCCCGGGGCGCGCTGATGTCCGATTTGATGAGCGAATACGCCGCCGCGTTCTTCACCGGCTCCGACGCGTTCGATCACGCTCGCGCAGGCGAGCTGCTGGCCGATCTGCGAGATCGTTGCATGGAGTTCGCCGAGCGCAGCAGCGTGGCGAGCGAGCCGGCGATCGAGTACATCGCCGAGGCGCGCTACCGCCATCAGGTGTGGCAGCTCGACGTGCTGCTGCGCGGCGGCCTTGACACGCCCGCGGGGCTCGCGGCGCTGATCGAGGACTTCCACGCCGTTCACGAGGAGGTCTATGCGGTGCGCGACGAGCGCGCCGTGCTCGAGGTCGTCAACCTGCGCGCGCGCGTGACCTGCCCGCTGGGCGGGGGCGCCGCCGACACCGTTGCGCTCGAGCCGGCGCAGAGCGCCACACAGACGCGCAGCGTGTACTTCGGCGGAGCCGGTGCGGTCGATGCGGCGATCTGGCGGCTCGAGGCGATGACGCCCGGCACGCGCATCGCCGGGCCTGCGATCGTGGAGTCCTCCTTCACCACCGTCGTGCTCAACCCGGGCGCAACCGCCGAGCGCTCGGCCAGCGGCAGCCTCGTGATCGTGCTCGAGGCCGACGAGCCGGCGCAGCCCACAGCGAGCTCCTCGCAGGCGGTGAGCTGAGGCCATGGCGTCCACGCCTCCACAGCGCAGCCGCGACGTCGTCGCCCTGGCGGTGATGACCAACCGCATGGAAGGCGTGGTGCGCAAGATGACCAACACGCTGTTTCGCACCGCGCGCTCCACGCTGCTGAACACCGCACGCGACTTCTCCTGCTGCGTGGTGACCGCCGAGCACGACCTGCTGGTGATGGCCGAGTCGCTCCCGATCCACGTGATGCGCGGCCCGGACCTGATGAGTCGCTACCTGGCGCAGTACCACCCGCACCCGCGCCGCGGCGACGCGTTTCTGCACAACTCCCCCTATCACGGCAACTCGCATGCGGGCGACCACTGCGTGCTCGTCCCGGTGCTCGACGACGGCGGTCGCGTGCGCGCCACGGCGGTGGTCAAGGCGCACATGGCGGACATCGGCAACGCCGAACCGACCACCATGACCGCCACGGCGCGCGACGTGTACGAGGAGGGCGCGCTGATCTTCAACTGCATGAAGGTCCAGGAGGACTACCGCGACGTCGAGGACGTGATCCGCCTGTGCCAGGCGCGCATCCGCGTGCCGGAGGACTGGTATGGCGACTACATGGGCATGATCGGCGCCGCGCGGGTCGGCGAGCGCGAGCTGCAGAAGGTCGGCGAAGAGGTCGGCTGGGACGTGTTCGACCGCTACGTCGCCGACTGGCTGGACTACAGCGAGGAGCGCATCCGCGCCACGATCAGGACGCTGCCCGCCGGCAGGCGCACCGGCTATGACGTGCACGACGCCGTGCCGCTGCCCGGCGTCGAAGACGGCGTGAAGATGGAGGTCGCCGTCGCCGTCGACCCCGACGCGGGCGAGATCGAGATCGACCTGCGCAACAACCCCGACTGCCTGCCATGCGGCCTCAACCTGACCGAGTCGACGTCCGCGACCTCCGCGCTGATCGGGGTGTTCAACAGCATCGACCACACCGTGCCGCGCAACTCCGGCAGCGCGCGTGCGATCAAGATCCTGCTGCGTGAGAACTGCTGCGTAGGCATACCCGTGCACCCGGCCAGCTGCTCGCTGGCCACCACCGGGCTGGCCGAGCGCCTCGGAGGGATCGTGCAGCGGACGCTCGCCGAGTTCAAGGACGGGATGGGCATGGCCTCACCGGGCCCGGAGTGCCCGCCGGCGACAGCCAGCCTGTCGGGGCGCGACCCACGCCACGGCAACGCTCCGTTCGTGGACATGATGATCCTCGGCAACTCGGGCGGCGCGGCGCACGCGCACGGGGACGGTTGGTTGACCAACGGCGAGACCAGCGACGGCGGCTCGATGATGCGCGACTCGACCGAGGTGCTCGAGCTGCTGCGGCCGATCCGCGTGTGGACGGATGAGATCGTGCCCGACACCGGCGGCGATGGGCGCTTCCGCGGCGCTCCCTCGCTGTATGTGGAGTATGGGCCCGTGGATACGGAGCTGGAGGTCCTGTACGCGGCCGATGGCACGGTCAACCCCGCGCTCGGAGCGCGCGGCGGCGAGCCGGGTGCGCTGTTGCGCCCGTTCATGCGCACCACCGAGGGCGAGGTCGTGGAGTTGGACCCCTGGGGCCATGTGATCCTCAAGCCCGGCGAGACGATCATCTCGATCTCCTCCGCCGGCGGCGGCTATGGCCCGGCGATCGAGCGCGAGCTCGAGCACGTGCGCCACGACGTGGCCGAGGGCTGGGTCACACGCGAGCGTGCGCGCGCCGTCTACGGCGTTGCGATCGACGAGCAGGGCAAGGTCGACGCGCAGGCCACGGCCGCCCTGCGCGAGCAGCTCGCGGCCGGGACGGCCGCCCCGCCGGCGCCCCTCGAGGACCCGGTCCTGCGCCTGATCGCCCCCGGCGAGAGCCTCTGGGCGAGCGGCGGCTAGGGCGAGCGGCGGCTAGGAAGCGCTCGCGCCGCCGCCGCCGACCGCCAGCTCGCCCGGGAAGTGGCAGGCGACCAGGTGCCCGTCGGCGGGCTGGGTGATGGCGGGACGCTCCGCGCGGCAGATGTCGCGGCCGCGGCCGACCGGGCAGCGCGGCTCGAACGGGCAGCCGGCCGGCCGCTCCTCGACGGAGCCGATCTCGCCGATCAGCTGCGGGCGGCTGGCCCGGCGGCGACGCCCTCCGGCGGTCGGCACGGGCACGGCTGACAGCAGCGAGACCGAATAGGGGTGCAGCGGCCTGTGGAACAGCGTTGCACGGTCGGCGAGCTCCATCACCTGACCGAGATACAGGACGGCGACGCGATCGCAGAAGTACTCGGCGGCCGCGAGGTCGTGGCTGATGAACACATAGGTCAGCCCGAACTGCTCCTGCAGCCGGCGCAGCAGGTTGAGCACCTGGGCCTGGACCGACACGTCCAGGGCGGAGATCGGCTCGTCGAGGATCACCACCTCGGGGCGCAGCACGAACGCGCGGGCGATGCCGATGCGCTGGCGCTGCCCGCCCGAGAACGCGTGCGGTCGGCGGCCGGCCTGCTCCTCGGTCAGCCCAACCTCGCCCAGCATCTCGAGCGTCGCGCGCCGCCGCTCGTCGTGGTCGCCGATCCCGTGTATGAGCAGCGGCTCTTCGACGATCGCGCCGGCGCTCATGCGCGGGTCGAGCGACGCGAACGGATCCTGGAAGACGAACTGCATCCTGCGGCGCAGCGCGCGCAGCTGGTCGCGGTCGAGGCTCGCCAGATCGACGCCCTCGAACAGCACCCTGCCACCGCTCAGATCCAGCAGGCGCAAGAGGCAGCGCGCCAGCGTCGACTTGCCGCAGCCCGACTCGCCCACCAGGCCGAACGACTCGCCGCGCCGCACGCTCAGCGAGATCTCGTCCAGCACGGTGACGGGGTGCTTGCGTCCGAAGCGAGCCTCGCTGCGCACCTGGAAGCTCTTGGAGAGCGCCTCGGCCTGGAGGATCGGCTGCTCAGGCTCGCGTGCCGCGCCGGCGGGAGCGCCCGCGATCCCCTGGGCGCTCATGCGCTCACCGCTGGGATCCGCCGCTCGGCGAAATGGCACTCGACCGTCGCGGGCCCCGCGGGACCGGTGACCTCGTAGCGCCGCGGGGCCTCTTCGTGGCAGCGGGCGACCTCGCGTCCGAGCGGACAGCGCGGCGCGAACGAGCAGCCGGTGGGCAGCCGCGAGAGATCGGGCGGGAAGCCGGTGATCGCGGGCAGCGGCCCGTCGGCCAGCCGTTCCGGGTTGGGCACGCACTTCAAGAGCGCCTCGCTGTAGGGGTGTGTCGGCGCCATGAAGATGTGGTCGACTCCCGAGCTCTCCACGAAGCGCCCGGCGTACATCACCGCAACCGAGTCGCAGAACTCGGAGACGATCCCGAGGTTGTGCGTGATCAGGATGACGGCCGCCCTGTACTCCTCGACGAGCCTGTCGAGCAGCGAGAGCACCTGGGCCTGCGTGGTCACGTCCAGAGCCGTCGTCGGCTCGTCGGCGATCAGCACGCGCGGGTTGTTGGCGATCGCGATCGCGATCGCCACGCGCTGGCGCATGCCGCCCGAGTACTGGTGGGGATAGTCGTCGAGCCGGCGATCCGCCTGGGCGATGTCCACCTCGCGCAACAGCTCGGCCGCGCGCTTGCGCGCAGCCGAGCGACGGAGCTCGGGCTCGTGGACGGCGATCGCCTCGATGATCTGGGAGCCGATCGTCTTGACCGGGTCCAGGGCGCTCATCGGGTCCTGCAGGACGAGCGCGATCTCCTTGCCCCTGACCGCGCCGAGCTGGCGGTCTGAGAGCTTTGCGATGTCGCGACCCGCGAGCTCGATCTCGCCGCCGGTCACCCGCCCGGGAGGGTCGATCAGACCGAGGATCGACAGCGCGAGCGCCGACTTGCCCGACCCGGACTCGCCGACGACGCCGAGCCGTTCGGTCTGGCGCAGGTCGAAGCTGACGTCGCGCACGGCGTGCACGACGCCTCCCGGGGTCTCATAGACGGTGCTGAGGTTGCGCACCGACAGCGCGAACGGGTCCATGGCTAGGCGGTCGCCGCCGCGGGGATCCGAACGCGCGGGTCGATCACCGCGTAGAGCAGGTCGACCGCGAGATTGACCAGGACGAACATCACCGCGCTCAACAGGATGAAGGTCTGCACGACCGCGAAGTCCTGCTTGAGGATCGCGTCGAGCACCAGCGAGCCGACGCCCGGCCAGTTGAAGACCTGTTCGACCAGCACGCTCCCGGCCACGAATTCGCCGAGCACCAGCCCGCTCGAGGTGAGCGTCGGCAGGAACGCGTTGGGCAGGGCGTGGCGGCGGAAGGCGGTCCAGCGGGAGAGGCCCTTGCCGCGCGCCACGGTGATGAACGGCTCGCGCGAGACCTCGAGCAGGTTCGCCCGCAGGAGCCGCACGAGGAAGGAGAAGGAGGCGAGGCCGAGGGCCACGCCGGGGAGCACCAGGTGCTTGAGCGCGTCCCAGAACGTCCCGAGCTGGCCGGCGAGCAGCGCGTCGATCGTGTACATGTGCGTGACCGTCGGCGGCGGTACCGCCTGCGGGCTCAGGCGTCCCTCGGGTCCGGGCAGGATGCCGAGCACGGAGGAGAACACGATCAGCAGGACGAGCGCGGCGAAGAACGGCGGCGAGCCGAAGCCCAGGTAGGAGATCGCGCGCACGACTCGATCCGCCACCGGCCGGTGGCGGTAGGTGACCAGCAGCGCCAGGCCGACCGCGGCGATCATCGTCACGATGAACGCGAACACGGCCAGCTCGACCGTGGCCGGCAGCTGTTCGCCGATCAGCTTGCTGACCGACTGGCCCTCGGTGTAGGAGTAGCCCCAGTTGCCCTGGAAGAAGTGCGTGATGTAGAGCCAGTACTGGACGTAGATCGGTTTGTCGAGACCGAGCTGGCTCCTGACCGAGGCGACCGCGTGGGGGGAGCCGAGCGGCCCGACGATCAACCGCGCGGGGTTGCCGGGGAGCACGCGCATGATCACGAACGCGAGGATCGAGGCGCCGAAGATCGCGCCGAGCGAGCCGAGCAGCCTGCGTGTCACCGCGCCGGTCATCGATGCACCCCGCTAGAGCCTCGCATAGTGGCCGCGCGGGTCCAGCAGGTCGCGCATGCGGTCGGACAGCATGCTCGCGGCCGTCACGGTGATCAGCAGCGCGACGCCCGGGAAGATCGCGATCCACCACTGCCCGGTGAGCGCGTAGGACAGGCCGTCGGTGATCATCGCGCCCCACTCGGGCGTCGGTATCTGCGCGCCGAGGCCGACGAAGCTCAGGCCGGCAAGCGTCAGGACCGCGTACCCGAAGGCGGCTGCCATCTGGATCAGCAGCACGGGCATCAGGTGCGGCACCACGTGGCGGGCGATGATCCGCGTGCGGGTCGCGCCGATCGCGTGCGCGGCCTCGATGAACGGCAGCGAGCGGATGCGCAGCGCCTCGCTGCGGATCAGGCGCGCGTACCACGGGACCGACACGAGCGTCACGCCGACCGCGGCGGTGTCCAGGCCGACGCCGAGGCCGACCGTCACGGCCATCGCGAGGATCAGCGGCGGGAAGGAGAGGATCGAGTCCATCACGCGCATCAGCACGCCGTCGCTGACGCCGCCGATCGTGCCCGCCAGCACCCCGATCAGGCCGCCGACGAGCGCCCCCCCGAGCGCCACCAGCGAGGCGACGAGCAGCGAGATGCGCGCCCCGTAGGCGACGCGCGCGAGCAGGTCGCGGCCGAGCTGGTCGGTGCCCATCGGGTGCGTTAGCGAGGGCGCTTCCAGCGAGTTCAACAGGCTCTGCGCGTCGGGGTTGTGGTTCCACGCGATCGGGCCGAAGATCGCGAACAGGACCAGCAGCGCCAGCACGGTGACCGGGACGGCCAGCTTGCGGTCGGCGTACACCAGCCGCAGCATCCGCTTGACCTGCGCGTAGACGCCGGCTCTGCTGGGGCCGACATGGTCCGGAGGCGGTGCCACCCCGACATCTTCGCCGCTGACCGTCAACGATCCCGGCCCCATGCTCTACCCCGACCCTTCCGTTTGATCTACAAGCATGGCGTTCGATACCTTACGGATGCCTGTCCGTCGGTGCGCGGTTTGCCCGCACGCCACGCAGACATCGATCAGATTGGCTTGATGTCACGGTCGACGGCACGCGGCCGTCGCCGCCGAGTTTGCATATCGATCGGTCGGTTCGGAACCTAGCCTCATGTCTATGCATTGTCAAGCGACTGTCGTAGAAGCGCTTTGGACAGATGTCCAGCCGGCATCGCGCCGCTTCTTGACGCCGGGCAGCGCCCCACCAGTCGTTCGATCTGTACTTACATCGTTCGCTATATTACGGCCGATCATGAGCGATCTCGCGATGCTCACCTGCGCGGTCGCCGGCGGCGTGATCACCGGCAACCCCAACCAGCCCGTCGATCGCGACGACGTGATCCGGGAGGCGGTGGGAGCGGCGCGCGCGGGGGCGAGCATCGTGCACGTCCACGCGCGCACCGCCGACGGTGAGATGACACAGGCGCCCGAGGACTATCTGGCGATCAAGCAGGCGATACGCGAGCAGGTCGACGACGTCGTGCTGAACTTCACGACGGGCGGGAAGCTGGGCTCGCCCGCGGATGAGCGCCGCCGCTCCCTGGAGGCGCAGCCCGAACTCGCCTCGCTGAACTGCGGCAGCATCAACTTCGGTCCCGACGACGTCGTCTTCAGCAACCCCAACTCGCTGATCGCCGAGCTCGTGCAGGAGATGGCCACGCGCGAGATCGTGCCGGAGTACGAGTGCTTCGACGTGGGCATGGCTGTGACCGCGGCCAGGCTTGCACGCGCGGCGAGCGAGTCGCGCGGGTGCAGCGGGATGATGCACATGGTGCTCGGGGTGATCGGCGGGGCGCCTCCGACGGTCGAGACGATCTCGCTGTTCGCCGGCCTCGTGCCCACGGGCGTCCCGTGGATGGTGACGGCGATCGGTCGCCACAACTTCCCGATGATGGCGGTCACGCTCGCGCTCGGCGGTCACATCCGGACCGGCCTCGAGGACGTGGTGTACGTGGCGCCGCGTGAGTACGCGCAGTCCAACGCCCAGCTGGTGACCCGCGCGAAGGCCGTCTGCGACGCGCTCGGGCGGCCGGTCGCCACGCCCGCGCAGGCGCGCGAGATCCTCGGCGTGGCCACATGAGACCGTGCATCGTGCGGTCTCGCCTACAGGGCGCGGCCCCGCACGGTGTGTCGGGCGGGCCTCTCTGCGACCGTCGCGCGACCGCCTTCGACAGGTGTCCAAGCAACCCGCGAGCGCTTGTGACAGCAGCCCTTGACGCAAGCGGCAAGCGGCGGATAGTTTTTGCATATCGACTGTTTGTCATAAGACCAGACGCTCAGAATCAGCGCCATGGTGGTCCGACTCGAGAGAGGCCGGATGAACCGCACAACCGATGGAGATCCGATGAACCGCATTGAAAGACAAGGCGCGCGCGGACCGCTGAGGAGCATCTGCGCTCTCATGGGAGTCGCCGCAGCCGTACTCGTCCTGGCCGCTTGCGGCAGCAGCAGCTCCAGCTCGAGCTCGCCGAGCGGGAGCTCGGGCGGCTTGAGCAAAGCCGCCAGCAACCCCAACGCCCCGCTGATCGTCAACAACTCCGTTCCGGTCGCCACGCTCGACCCCAACCTGACCACCAACGACCAGGACCCCGGCTTCGACGGCGCGATGTACTCGACGCTCACCCAGGTCGAACACGTCCCCGGCTCGGTGGCGGGCACCACCGAGCAGAACCTCGCCGTGACGGCGGTCAAGCCGTACCTCGCGCAGTCCTACGAATACAGCGACGGCGACCGCACGCTGACCTTCCACCTGCGGCCAGGCCTGAAGTTCCCGAGCGGGGATCCGGTCGACGCGCAGGCGGTGGTGTGGTCGATCGACCGCGTGATCAAGGCTGAAGAGGGCGGCTACTCGGTGCTCGAGGAAACGGACTACACGCCGCCGCTGATCAAGTCGGTGACGGCGCCGAGCTCGCTGACGGTCGTGTTCCACTACAAGCGACCGGCTCCGAACCAGCTGCAGGTGCTCTCGACGCCCACGGCGGGCGCGATCTACGACCCGAAACTGGTCGAAGAACACGGCGGCCAGCAGAAGCTGAAGCCGAACGAATGGCTCGCCAGCCATGACGCCGGCTACGGCCCGTACCTGCTCAAGAGCTACAGCCCCAACCATCAGATGGTGCTCGAAGCGAACCCCAGCTTCTTCGAACCGCCGATGACGAAGAAGATCATCCTCAACTTCATCCCAGACAACGAAACGCTGCTGCTCGATGCCAAATCGGGCGCCGCGGACATCACGCTGGGGCTGACCAACCAGGCCGCAAAGAGCCTCGTCGGCAACTCCTGCTGCACCGTGGCCTCGTTCAAGTCCCGCCAGGCGGAGACGCTGCAGATGCCGCAGAGCAAGGAAAAGCCGTGGAACACCGGCAAGAACGCGTTCTTCAACAACCAGGACTTCCGCCAGGCGCTGAGCTACGCGTTCCCCTATGAAGGGATCCTGCAGAAGGTCGCCTACGGCTACGGCAAGCTGTACTTCGGCGAGTGGATGCCGTCGTACTCGTGGTATGACCCGAAAGTCGGGGCGCCGCGCGAAACGAACCTCACCAAGGCCAAAGAACTGCTGGCCAAGTCAGGGATAAAGACGCCGGTCAGCTTCACGATCTACGTCGGCCAGGGCGACAACGTGGGCAAGGAAATCGCGACCGCGGCCTCCGGCGCCTGGCAGGCGCTCGGCGTCAACGCGAACGTACAGGTCGTCTCCTCCTCGGCGTTCCTGGAAGTTGTCTACACCAACCACGACGGCATGACGGTGTTCCTCGACGGGCCGCAGGTCGTGGCGCCCGACTATCACTGGGCGTACGACCTGCAATGTCCGCCCAACAACCAGTTCAACGACAACAACGTCTGTATCCCCGCGGCTGACGTACTGATGAAGAAGATCCAGTCCGCAGCGAAGGAACCGGAACGTCAGGAAATCCTCAACAAGGCCGACGAAATGTACATCGAAGCCACTCCCCGGATCTGGGCGTACGACAGCGAACTGGTGGCGGTGCTCGGCAAGGGCGTGACGAGCTACTACTCGAGCGACCTGCCGGACATGCGCTTCTGGGCGAAGAACTAGCGCTCCCTTACCCGGCGCTGTGCGCGGCCGCGGCGCTCGGACCCACCCGGGTTCGGGCATCGCGGCCGCCGTGCGCCCGGTCGTGGGACGCGTAGTAGGCTGGCGCCGACGATGAGAGCGGTCACCTTCCAAGCCCCTGGCGTGGTCAGCGTCGAGGAGCGCCCGGAGCCCGAGCCGGTCGATCCCGAAGACGCGGTCGTGCGGATCGAGGCCACGGGCGTGTGCGGCTCGGACCTGCACATCTACCACGGGCGCGTGCAGATCGAGCCGGGGTTCACGATCGGGCACGAGTACGTGGGCACCGTGGTCGCGGCCGGCGACGCGGTCACGCGCGTGACCGTGGGCGATCGCGTGCTCGGCTGCTTTCAGACTGCGTGTGGGACCTGTTACTTCTGTCGCCGTGGCCTCTATCACCGCTGCTTGGAATCGCGCACGTTCGGGCACGGCGCTGCGCTCGGCTCGCTGCAGGGCACGCAGGCGGACATGGCGCTCGTGCCGCGCGCCAATCTCGTGCTGCGGCGCGTGCCCGATGGGATGAGCAGCGACGTCGCGCTGTTCGCGGGCGACGTGATGGGGACGGGCTTCCACGCGGTGGACGCAAGCGGACTGCGCCCGGGCGACGTCGCGGCCGTGCTCGGCCTGGGGCCGGTGGGGCTGTGCGCGGTGCAGGCCGCGCGCGCGGCCGGCGCGGCGCACGTGTTCGCGATCGACTCGGTGCCCGAGCGGCTGGCGGTGGCCGAGTCCTTTGGCGCCGAGCCGCTGCACCTGCAGGAGCAGGACGTCCGCGCGGCCGTGCGCGGCGCGACCGAAGACCGCGGGGTCGACGTGGCGATCGATGCCGTCGGCGATCCCAAGGTGCTCGAGAGCGCGATCCGCCTGACGCGCGCGTGCGGCGCGATCCAGTGCGTCGGCGTGTACGCCGAGCGCGCCGACGTCCACCTCGGGCTGCTGTGGCTGAAGTCGCTTACGCTGCGCGGCGGGCAGGCCAACGTGCTCGGCCACGTCGACCGCGTGCTCGCGATGCTCTCGGCCGGCGTGCTCGATCCCACGGCGCTGGTCACGCGCCACATGAAGCTGGAGGAAGCTCCCGAGGCCTACGCCATCTATGACCGGCGCGAAGCCTTGAAGATCGTGCTCACTCCCTGAGCTCGCGCAGGTCCTCGAAGTACGGGCCCGCGACCAGGTGGGCTGGATCGGCCTCGGGCATGATCAGGCGCGCGGCGCGTACATCGCCTCGGAGACGCCAGTGCGGCCGCGCGTGAGCGTGACGTAGCCGGTCAGCAGCGCGGCGGCGATCGCCGCATACGCCCAGCGCTGCCCGGCGAGCTGCGCGATCGTCGCACCGCCGCTGGCGCCGAGCGCGTTGCCGGGGGGCCATGTCAGATCCATGATCGCGACCGCCATCACCTGGCCCACGCCCGCGGCGGTGCACGCGTCGGAGAGCAGCACCATCAGCGGTGCCCACAGGACGCCGGTCAGCACGAGCGCGCCGATCACGAACAGAGGCAGCGCCCAGCGGCTTTCGACCCACGGCACGGCGAACACGACGGGACTGCTCGCCAGCAGCCCGAGGCGGATCGGGCGCAGGGGGCCGCGTCTGTCAGACCAGCGCCCGAACAGCGGCCGGATCAGGATCCCGACGGCGGCGGCGACACCGAACGTCGCTGCGATCTCGCCGGGCCCGGCTCCCAGCCGGTGCTGCTGCAGCGGCGCCAGGACGCTGATCGCCGCGAGCAGGATCGCCGGCAGGATCGCGATCCACATGGCGGTGCGCACGCTCGCCGAGGAGAGCATCGAGCGCAGCGCCAGCCGGCGTTCCTCGATCGGCGGCGGCGGCGCAAAGCGCGTCGTGAGCAGCGCGACCAGCAGGCAGGCGGCGCCGATCGCGATGAACGCCGGCCCGCGTCCGACGCCGGCCGCGAGCCCGCCCATCAGCGGCCCGGCGATCGCTCCGGCCTCGCTGATGCCGAACGCGAAGCCGAGCATCTCGCCGCGTCGCTGGGCCGGCGCGGTCTCCAGCAGCCACACCATCGCCGCCGTCCACAACGCGGCGCCCGCGACACCCTGCGCGAAGCGGGCGGCGAGCAGCGCCGGGTAGCTGTGAGCCAGGCCGAACGCGATGCTCATCGCTGCGAACAGCACCAGGCTGACCACTGCCGTCGGCTTGACGCCGGCGCGCACCGCGATCAACGTCGCCGGGACTGCCGCGACGAGCGCGCCGAACGCGTACATCGCCACCAGCACCCCCGCCTGGGAGGTCGACAGATCGAGTTCGCGCTTGAGCCCAGGCAGCAGCGGCGCGAGCACCGCGAAGAAGAACAGCTCGAGGAACATCAACGCCGAGATCAACGAGAGCAGGTGACGCGCTTGCCCCTCCTGTGCGTGCGTTCGCGATGCAGGCCGTCCTGCGCTCACAGGCGTCTCCCGGGGCGAATCGTTAAGTCGATTGATCGGTATGCTAACGAAACGCGGTCGGTGACGAGCGCGAGACGTACGGGACGCTAACGTGCCCGCCGTGCGCTCCGCGCTCCTGATCCCGGCGCTGTCGGCACTGCTCGCCCTTGCAGGGCCGACCGGGGGCACGGGGACCGCCCCCGGTGGCGCCGGACCGGGCGAACCGCCCGTCAGGCCCTCGCCGCCGCGCACGCGGCCGCACACCACCCTGTATCGCATCACCGGCTGCCGCAGCAACGGCACGCTCGCCTACACGCACGGTCCGGACCGGCGGGAGGTGGCGATCGGGTTCGACGACGGTCCCGCGCCCGACACGCCCGCGTTCGTGACGATGCTCGAACACAGCCACGCGCAGGCGACGTTCTTCATGATCGGCGAGCAGGTGAGCGCGACCTACCGCACGACGCTACTGCGCGAGCTGCGTAACGGCGACGTGCTCGGCGACCACACCTTCACGCACCCCGATCTGCTCGTGAGCGGCGGCGTGCGCGCGCAGCTGCAGGAGACGATCGCGGCGATCCGCTCGCTGTCCGGCTACACGCCGTGCGTCTTCCGCCCCCCGTACGGCGACTACGACCAGTCGGTCATCCAGACCGCCAGCTCGCTCGGCCTGGCGACCGTGCTGTGGAACGTCGACCCCTCCGACTACACGCTGCCGGGGACCGGCGCGATCGAGCAGCGCGTGCTCGCGCAGGTGCAGCCCGGCTCGATCATCATCTCCCACGACGGCGGCGGTCCGCGCGGACAGACGCTGGCCGCCTACCCGTCGATCATCGCCGCGCTGCGGGCGCGCGGCTACCGGATCGTCACGATCCCGCAGCTGCTCGGCTTTCGCCCCACATATGTGCCCTGCATCAAGCTGTGCCGGGGGATCGGCGTGCGGCGTGCCCAGCTCCCCCGCGACGCGACCGTGGAACGCGCCCTGTAGCGCTTGCATGGCGCGCGTCACGCCGTCTGGGCGCCGTCGGAGACACTCCCGCCCGGGGACGCGGATACGGCGCGGGCGTGCTTAGAATAAGGTGCTCGTCGGAACGTCGAGTCGGATAGACATCCACAGCGCGCGCCCGTAGCTCAGTGGTCAACGGTTCTCTTCGGGGAGCCAAAGAGCAGCGGTCTTTCAAGCCGCAGGCCGCGGGTTCGATTCCCGCCGGGCGCACTCCGACAGTTGTCGCTTTGGTTTTCGATTTGGTGAAGCCAGGCGGCAACTGTCCCTTTTCTGCGTCCCGACCAGCCTTTGCGACGCGAGCCGCATCGAGAGCTGCCCTTGTGCGCGCGCTCATGTGCTCCATGAGCAGAAGCCGCCCAGGGGTCATCCCCAGGCGGCTCGTCTCTTGCGATCCGTGCGGCCTACAGCCTGCCGGGTGGAGCGCCGCGCGGACGCCGTGACGGCGGCGTCTCCTCGCCAATGCTGAGCGCTGCTGCCGCCGGCCCGTAGGGCTGGCCGAGGCCTTTGTCCAGCCGCTGCTCAGCCAGCTTCGCCGCGATGCGCTCGCCGATCTCCTTGAAGCGGCGCTCTCCTTCCATGCGCCGCGCACCCTTGCGCCGCGCGTCCCGAGCCGAGCCGAGCCAGCCATGCTTGGCGCCGATGCGCAGCCACTCGATCAGGCACGCCACGTTGGCGCGCAGCCGGTGCCAGTCGATGCTCACGACCTTGGGCCGGACGCCCAGCTCGTCAGCGCAGACCTTGTAGCGGTCGCGCCAATAGTCGTGGACGCCCTCGTAGGTGCCGTGCGAGGCCTTCAGCTCGTGGTAGAGCGCGCTCGTGCGCGGGAGGGGGATGAGCCTCCGCCAGTCCACAGAGCAGGAGATCGTCTGCTCCTTCGCACAGCCTGGCGTGAAGCCGAGCATGCAGATGGACCAAAGCCTGGGCTTGCCTCCGTTGGCCGAGGAGCGGACCTGCTCCATCGGCCCGCCGCAGTGCTTGCAGCGCATCACCCCGTGGCGGTCGTGGGTCTCCTTGTCATGCCGCTCCGTGTCGCCGAACACCGGCCTGTGAGGGAACACTGGAGCCGTCCCGTTGCAGGTGACGTGCTCGAAACAGCGGGAGACGGAGAGGCCCCTGTCGCCGATGGCGCTCTCGGGCGGCTTGCCGACCATCTTGCACACGCGGTCGTAGAGGAGAGGGAACAGGTCGTACTCCTGCCTGCTGGCGTTGTCCACGCTCGGGATGACCCCGCCTGTGAAGTGGCAGATGGCCTTGCCCCCGTAGTAGCCGTGCCAGAAGCGCTTGGCGCCGCGCTCGCCTTCGTAGGCGCGGATGCCGGCGTCCAGGTCGCGTGTGCGGTACCAGCAGCCTCCCTGGCGGATGCGCTTGATGTCCCTGTTGCCGCGCTGCACGGTCTCCGTGCGCGCAGGCTCAGTGCGCCGCTGGCGCTCGACGGCCTCCTCGGGCGGCTCGCTGTTCCACTCCTGCCGCTGGCGGCGGGCGACAGCCGTCTTGATGCGCTCGGGGCGCTCGGCGGCTCCGGGCACGCCACGCCGGCGGCCCGTGCGCCCCGTCGCGGCGCGGAAGGCGCAGCCCTCCTCGTCATCCTCCTGGCAGTCGTGGATGAGGGCCGCGTGGGTCTCGTCCTCGGTGCTGTCGAAGTGCACATGCGCCATGACGCGCTCGTCGTGCTCGCGGCAGCGCTGGATGACCTTCGCTGCCGCCTCCAGGAACGCCTCGCAGACGGACTCAAGCTCGCGCAGGCGGCGCCACACCCGCATGTAGGGAGGCTTGGCCGTGAAGCCGCACTCCTGCCACAGCTCGTCGGTCGTCTCGTCCAACCACCGCTGGATGTCCACATGGCCCGAGGCCACGAAGGCGACGGCGGCCAGCTCCCAGTGGCCCGGCTCGCGCCGTCGGGCGTAGTCGGACTCCAGGCCGGCGCAGGTGGCGCGCAGCTCGTCCCAGGCCCAGCGCTGGCTCTTGAGGAGCCGCACGGTGTTGAGCGCGCCGCGCAGCTCGTCGTGCTTGCTGAAAGCCGTCGCCCCTGGGAGGCGGTCGGGTGTCTGGTAGCGGAGACGGGGCATTGGGTGAAAGACAGGAGCTCTGGGCCGTGCGACCGGAGGAAACCTGGTCCACAGCCCTTCAATTCCTTTGCATCCACGCATCGCCTGCGAGCCCGCCTGACTCGACGTCAGGGGGCCGAGACTCGTCTACCGGCCGAGTGCTGGCCTGCGCGACTGGCCGCTGCGCCCTACTGCTCAGGCTGCTCGGCGGCCTCGTCGATGGCGTCGGCGAGGTAGTGCAGGTCGGCGCCCAGCGCGTCGAGCACGCGCGTCACCGACGACCACAGCACGTCACGGCTGCCGGCCTCGATGCGCGAGAGCGAGGCCGCGTTCGAGCCGATGGCCTCGGCGAGGCGTTCCTGGGAGAGGCCGGCGCGCTCGCGCAGCAGGCGCAGGCCCCGGCCCAGGGAGATGGCATCCATGCCTGTGGAGTGCGCGCCCCGCGCCGCTTCTCCTGCCCGCTGCAACGTCCTTGTCGTCCGCGACAAGTCTACGCTACGATCGCGCCGCTTCACCCCAAGTCAATAGTGGCGGGAGCGTGGCGGCTACCACCTCCCGCCTGGCGCCGAAGGGAGGCCCTTCGGCACGCGGGCCACGATACCCACCGGGTGCTGGTCGCCGGCGTGCCGCCGCGTCCTCTCCACGCGCCGTCAAGGAAAGGACTCACGCCATGGCTCGCCCCTCGCTTGACGCCATCCCCGACGACCTCATCCTCGCCGCCCTCTACCGCGCTGAGTGCCATCGCGGCCACCAGGGCGTCCCCGACTGGGGCATCGAGGAGCACCTTGCCGCCCGCCGGGGCTCTCGGCAGGCCCGCCAGATAAAAGCCAGGCTCGTGGAGCTTGAGCGAGCCGGCCTCCTCAAGCAGGAGCGCCGGCGAGGCTTCGACCACTGGCTGCTCACGGCGAAGGCCCGCAAGCGCCTCGCAGGAGCGGCGGAGGCGATGGCCTCCCTGCCCGAGTCCCCGCAGCATCGCAGGTGGCGCGACGCCCGCGACGCTGCGGAGCACGAGGTAGAAGCCTTCTTCTTGGGCCTGCGCGATGCCGTTGACGCGGCGGCTGACCTGCTCTCCGAGCCGATGCCGCCTGGGCCGCCGTCAGATGCCTGGTTCGAGGCCGGGGAGCGCTTGCGCCGGGCCTGCCGGCGCCTCGGCTCGGCGACGCACATCCTCCACGAGTGGGCGGAGCCGTCCGACGACAAGGCAGACGATGACGAGCACAGCTCGCCGTCAGATGCAGGGCTCACGCCCGATGAGCAGAGGCGGCGCAAGTCGCTCCGGTCAGGCAGGCGCAACCACCGCCTGTGGCACGACAGCCAGAGCACGCTCTGAGGTCGGGTCATGCCTGCCAGGAAATCAGCAGCAGCGCAAGCCACCGGCGAGGCCATCCGCTCGCTTCGACGCGAGCGCGGGGTCGCGCAGGAGGCATTCGCGACGCGCGCAGGGCTCGACCGCTCCTACATGGGCGCCATCGAGCGTGGCGAGTTCAACTTCACCATGGACACGCTCGTCAAGGTCGCTGCGGGCCTCGGGGTGCGTCCGAGCACAGTGCTCCGTCGGGCAGGGCTCTGAGCGAGAGGAGCGCGACGCGGAGGTGGACCTGGACCCTGCGCGAGTTCTCGGCCTGCCTGATTGAGGCATCAGGGGTCGGGCTTGGTGAAGTCGTATGCGAACCTGCTGACGGCCATCAACAGCAAGATGATCCAGATGGACTTGAACGTGGAGGAGGCCGCCAAGGCGATGACGATCGAGACGACATCAACTGCGCCGATGACAAACAGGCCGAGCAAGCGTCGAGTCACGATTGTCGAATCGGTTCGCACAGCCGGCACTTGAAGCCTGCAAGCGCCGTCGCCACGGGGCCTGCTCCGGCGGGAAGAGCCTCACCAGCAAGGTGCCCAATGCCACTCCGACGAAGACGGCGCCCGCGATGGCGCCCACGGCTGGCCTCGGGCTGGGCCAGACGGTGTAGCGGCAGGCCATGAACACGCTGAGCCACGTGAAGGCGTGGGCTCCAGCGTTGCGGAGGTCACGGGCCGGGCCCCTCATGGGCTGACGATGGGCTGTGCACGCGTGGCGGCGCGCGGATCTACGCGCGCCTAACCCGTCGATAAAGGGCGACGCCAGAACGTCTCCGGCGCTGGCGGCCTCGCTGCGCGGGTATCGAAGGCCAGCCATTCGCGCCACTCATCCTCGATGAGCGCGTCCAGCTCGACGCCGAGCGCGATGGCGCAGTTGGCGAGCTGACCGAGCTTGGGGTTGCGCACCTCCCCGCGCTCCAGCCGCCGATAGGTCGGCACCGAGATCCCGACGGCGCGGGCCAGCTCCTCCTGCGTCACGCCCCGACTCATGCGGGCATGGGCGAGGCGGGTCTCGGGGATGGTCCCTGGGTAGCGGCGGGCAGGCGACATGGCGGGAGGGTAGCGGCGGTCGCTGACCTCTCTTCATGCCATGTCGGCCCGAAGTCGGGAGATGGCACATCCGCTTCTAGGCTGCTCTCAATGGACGCTGGCTTCCAAGAGGTCGAAGAGGGCGCTTGCTGGTGGTGTTGCGCGCCTGCGGACTCGCGCGAGCACAAGCTCAAGCGCAGCGACATCGTGCGCGAGTACGGCGACCCGCCATACACGGGGCAGCGCACGCTCACCTACTTCTCGAACTCGGCCAAGCAGGACTTCAGCGGGCCGAAGAGCCCACTCGTGAAGTTCGCACCCTCGCTGTGCGCAAGCTGCAACGGTGCACGCAGCCAGCCGTTCGACCGAGCCTGGGACGCTTTGGGCGCGCATCTAGCCGAGAAAGAGGAGGCCATCCTCGCCTCTAGGGAACTCGACCTGGAGGCTGTCTATGGCGAGCCTTGGAAGGAGGAGGCACGCAACCTCGCACGCTATGTGGTCAAGCACATGGTGTGCCGCATCGCGCAGGAGCTGCCGCCTCCAGCTCGCATCGACCCGGCGCTCATCGCCTTCCTTGATGGCGGCGCCTACCCTCACGGGCTGAGTCTCGACTTCTGCCTCGATATCGGGGTGCGCGACATGCTGCGCCTGACCCGTTCGGCGCCATGTCCCGAGGATCCTGCCGCTGCCGAGGCGGGGTTCCTCGCTATGTCGAGGATATTCGCAGTCGTCCACCCGGAGACTGAACAGTGGTCCGAACCCCAGGGTGGCCTCCACTACCGCTGGCTCGCCATCTATTGGAAGGCCGGCACGCCTGAGCCGACGGCATCGTTCAAGCCGGGTACCGCAACCATCACACTCCGCTCTTGCGATGGGGTCTTTGGCCCCGAGGGCCGCCAGGCATTCGAGCTGGCGCTTCAGAGGCTCTAGCGCGCCCGCCCATCCAGAGAGAGAGCGAGCGACTGCGCCGACGTCTGAGTCATCGGTCGCGGCAGGTCAGCCCCAGCCCTCCGAGGGCAGATCCTCAGTCACCTGCACGGCTCGCATGAACTCGGCGACCTTGTTCGTGTCGAAGTACATAACGTCGCCTGGCTGGAACCAGCCCGTGAAGACCTCGCACCTGCCGGAGTTGTCAGCCGTGGCGATGCCCCTGTGATGCACGATGTCGTGCCGGAAGAGCCGCAAGTCCCCGAACGGAGGGAGCTTCAGTGGCTCGGAGAGGCCCATCGCCTCGCTGATGCGCCCGCGGTAGTGCTCCTCCCACTCCGCATAGACCGATATGGCCCACTGCTGGCTGATGCGCGTCGCCACCGAGCCGCCTTCGCCAAGCAGCTCGGGCAGGTCGCCAAGGCGCCACTTCGAGTAGGCAACCGACTCCGGCGACGCGGGATGGCTGTCGCTGATGTAGACCGTCGAGTCGGCAGTGGATGGCGGCTCGGCTGCCGCGAGCTTGCCTTCCCAGTACTTGCGCGCCTCGCGGACGCCCTGGAGGGCGAAGGCATGGACGCCGGCCAGCTCGTTGAGCGCATCCACGCACTCCTGGAAGGCGGAGTCGAACGGCATCGGCGGATGGTCCCATACGGGATGTCGGCGAGGCAGCCGGCTGACGCCTCGGCTACGGCAGGAGCTTGTGCAGGTAGGCGATGGCGACCGCCGCCGAGGCCAGCACCGCCTCCGCCATCGCCTGTGGCACGTCGTGCGGCTCCTCGTCTGCGCCGTGACCGCCGGCCTTGTTGCGCGGCGACGCGGTAGCGAGCACGCAGAACCGCATGAACTCCGGGACTAGGCTGGCGGCGACGAGCCGTTCGAAGAGCTTGAAGGCGGCGTCCTTCTCGTCATAGGCCACGTCACGGTGCTTGAGCACCGCCTTCATCGCGCTCTCCACCGCGCAGCCGGACTGGTGCACGGACTGCGGCAGGGCGGTAGGCGTGCCAAGGGCCAGCTCGGAGCGCGCGGAGTCGAAGTGGCTCTTGGCGGAGGCGAGACGTGGGTCTTCGATGGCGCTCAGCGCCGGGCGCATCGCCTCGGCCTCCACCTGGGCGTCGCCGACCCAGCGGAAGCCCCCGCTCGTCGTGAAGTCCCAGGGGATGCCGCGCCTCTTGCAGACGCCGGTGATGCGCTCCGAGGGGTCGGCTGCCAGCCGGTGGGCGCGCACGGCGTCCGAGACCGCAAGCCGGAAGTCTGGCTCGGGCATGTGCTGGAGCATGGCTCCGACGACCTCCTCGTCGTGCTGCCTGATGCGCGACATGCTCACCACGATCGAGCGCTCGCTGTCAGCGCGTCGCACGGCCTCGTACATGCGATCAGCGCTCGCGTCTCCCCACACCTCGCGCACCGCCGATGTGTAGTCCTCGAAGTCCGCGTACCTGTCCTGGAAGAACTCGTGCATCACCGCTTCGTTGGAGCAGCCCTGGAGGGTGCCGAGGATGAGCTGGCGGGCGCTCGGATCCATGCCCGTCGCGGGGCGCTGGGAGGCGGTGTCGAGCATGGCGTTCGCGGCCATCGCCTCACCGTAGCGCGTGGGCGCGACAGAGGGGAGGGCCGGTCGCCATGCCTTCGGATTGGGCGCCTGGCGGTGTCTGCCTGGCTGTCAGGACTGCGCTCGCGCGTCGGTCTAGAACGTCACCTTCTCGACCTGGACGCGCGGCGGCTGCCATCCGGCGCTCGTGGTCTCTCTTGCGGGCTCTGGCGGCGGTGGCGACGGAAATCGCCTGTTGCATTCGATGCAGCGGCCATTCGCTGTCAGGGGGCTTTCGTCCACCGGGCACACTCGCGGCCTGTGCATCTGGTGTCCCATGACGTGAACGTATCGCGGATCTCCACTCTCGCTCGCTCACAGAGCGGCGTCGAGGTGCTGTGCTCCAGCCTCCAGCTCGCGGACGCTGTTCGGGCCCTGGAAGCGCCTGTAGTCAGGGTTCTTCAGGGAGCGCCCCGGCGCCTGGTCCTTGTGCCAATACTCGATAGACCCCAGGACGGCTTTCTTCACCTTGCGCTTGTACCCTGCCTTTACCTTGCTCGGCTTGGGCGTGATGATCACGGATTCCTTGTGCGCCGGGTCAGGGTCGTCCTTGACCGAGGCGGCCTCCACACGGGTGACGAGGTGGACGGCGCCTCCTTCGATGAAGAAGCAGTAGATCGTGTCGCCCTTCTTGATCAGGCCTTTGCTCCAGGGCACATAGATCTGTGCGACCACTTTCCCGGCCAGGCTGGCTTTGTTCCCTTCTCGGGTCTTCTTGTTCCAGTACGACAGCCAAGTGCTCACGAGCCGGGAGAGTACAGACCCTTGGACCCGGCCTTTTCGCTGGACGAAGCTACGCGGGCGCCCGCTTGGCCTGCTCGCGCAGCTCGTCCGCGAGCGAGACAAGCGCGCCTGGCTCAATGCTGAGCGCCCGTGCGAGGCGCACGAGCGTGGCATAGGAGGGGTTGCGCACTCCGCGCTCCAGGCCGCCGATGTGCGTGAGGTGGATGTCGGAGGTGGCGGACAGCTCCTCCTGCGAGAGGCCCAGCCGTTCGCGCGAGAGGCGGATGGCGTCGCCCAGGGCGCCGTGCTCGGGCGAGCGGGGCGTGCTCTTGCGCTTGGGAGGCACGCCCCAAGCCTCCACGAGGACGTCCGTCCAGGTTAGATCATAAAAGCTCTAACAGGCCGGCGCGCGGGCGATGACGTCGCAGGCCCCGCAAGCGACACGAAGGAGCACCGATGCCGTCCATGCCTCGCAGGTCTCTCGTCAGGAGCGTGGGCACCGTGGCCGCCGTCCTCGTCTGCGCCGCGCTCGCCTTGCTGGCGCCGCAGCCAGCCTGGGCCGAACCTGTGAGCACCGCGCCGCCGGCCATCAGCGGCGCCCTCGAAGTCGGGCAGACGCTCACAGCGAGCACCGGCTCCTGGACGGACGCCTCCTCCACCATCGCCTCCTACGCCTACCAGTGGCAGCGCTGCCTGCAGTACACCTGCACGGACATCGACGGCGCCACCTCCTCCGCCTACACGCTCACCCAGTACGACCTCGACGAGCAGATGGACGTGGTGGTCACCGCCACTGACGCCGAAGGCGCGCTCGAAGACGCCGCCTCGGAAGTGACAGACCTCATCGGCTCGGCCCAGGGCGGCAGCGGCGGCCTCTACGCGCTCAGCGAGGCCGTCAGCGGCCCCGGCTCCGTGACGGGCGAGGAAGCCCCGCTCGGTGCCTCTGATGCCGATCTCGCCTGCCCCAGCTCCTGTGGCGTCGGTAGCGCCTATGCGTCCGGCACGACGGTCACGCTCACGGCCACGCCGGCGGCGGGCGCTGCCTTCGCCGGCTGGGGCGGCGCGTGCTCGGGCGCGGCGCCCACGTGCGCTGTGACGCTCGGCGCCGACGAGGCGGTCACCGCAACCTTCACCACGACGGGCGCCAGCGAGCCGTCATCCGGGAGCGAGGGAATGGGCGCACCGGCAGCCGCGACCGCGACCGTCGTCCCGCCTCCAGCGATGAGCCTGCGCCGCCCGGCACGCCTCCTGAGCCTGCGCGCCCGCAGTCACGGGGTGCAGGCCATCGTGGTCTGCGAGCAGACGGCGAGCGCATGCCACCTGCGGCTCTCGCTGCTCATCGGCACAGAGGGCGCGCACGCGACGCTCGCGCAGCGGTCCTTCGCCGTGGCACCGGGACAGCGCGCCCGCGTCGCCCTCGCGCTGCGCGGGACAGGCGCACGGCTGCTCGACCTCCGGCACCGCCTGCGCCTCACAGCCCGCCTTGAGGCGAGCACGGCGGAGGGCGAGGTGACGCTGGCTGTGGGGCGCCTGACGCTCTTGGCGTGAGGCCGAGATGCCGCCCCTACCGTCGTCGGCGATGGAACCACTTGTGCTCTTGCGGCGCGTGCACGAGGTCAGCCTGCGCGCAGACCCGAGCGCTCCGACGCGAGTCTCGCAACGGGCCTTCGACGCAGCCCGCGCGGGGAGCGCCTTCCCCGGCCTGCCAGCGGCGCGCAACATCGCGCGCTCCCTCGGCGTGACGTGGGCAGAGGTCGTGAGCGTCGCGCATGAGCCCGAGGGCGTCCGCGCCCACCGTCTGTCCCTCAAACAGAAGGAGGCCCCGCTGGGCTGGCTCCATGACGACTACGTGGCCTTCGCGCTGCGGGCGGTGGCGCTGCGCCTGGAGACGCGCACGCTCTCCATCAGCCAGTACCGGACAGAGCGCGAGCGGATGCTCGCTGCCGACCGCGCCCGCTGGCTGCACGGCGGGCAGCTGCGCCTGCCGGGCGACGAACAGGTCATCACGCACGTGGGGTCGTGGGCGGCGGCCCTGCGGCTGGCCGGGCTGGGGCCGGCGCCGGCAGGGAAGGTCGACCAGCCAGTCGTGCCCCCGCTCGTGGAGGTCATCGACCGCTTCCATGCGCACTACGGGACGCGGCCCACGTTCCTCGCGCTGGAAGCCTTCGCTGCCGGCAACGGCATCCCGCTCCCGCTCAAGAGGAGGCAGACGCTGGGCGCGGCCTTGGCCGAGTGGGAGGAGGGGCGCGCGGCCCAAGGCCTCCCGCCTGCCCCTGGGCCGCCGGCGGTGGCCGAGCGCCCGGACTACAGGCGCGATGTGGGCGCTGCGCGCCCCGGCGAGTGGCGCCTGCCGGCGCGACGGAGCCTGGAGGACTGCATCGACGCGATGCAGTCCTATCTGGAAGGACTGCCGACGACGGCGCGATCGACGCAGCGCTCCTACCGGGACTGGGCCAGGCACCAGCCGGGGGCGCCGGGGGCGGCCACCATCGGGCGCCACGGCGGCTTCGAGCTGGTGCGGGGCCTGGCGCAGGAGCGGATGCGCGCCGCTGGCGGCGGCTGACCGGCGGGACGGCGCGCTCTCGACGGCATCGCCCGCGCTCGTCAGGGCGTTGTGGGCGAGCAGGGCGGGGCTCGGCGTGGAGTCGGGGGCGGTTGGCGTGTTCAGTGCGCTCGTGGTCGAGGAAGCATGTACAACGGGATCTCGAACGCGACCGGAATCTCGAACTCTGCGAAAGGCTCGTGTACCCACAGAGGTGAGTCGCGTGTACGAACGGCTCGCGGATGGCCGCGATCTCCGCGCTGGGTGGTATTAGAAAACTGTCCCACTCTCCGTCTCCGCAGCGCCGCTGTTCGTCCCGCAGGTCTCCGCGGCGCCGCAGCACCCCTCGCAGCCCTCGATCGCCCGCGTGCGCACCCGCCTGCGCAGGCCGCTCGACCATCCGTCCAGGTGTCAATCGAAAGACTAAGGTTGACATCCTGCGTAAAACCTGATTTATATGTGTTGATCGGGAACCGGGACCACGCGAGTGGGAGACGAGATCCCGGCGAGTGACGGAACAGATTGGACGGTAGGTATGGGGTCAAGCATGAGGCGAGACCAGACGCAGGACGGAGGGTTCCGATGGAGATGAGGCTGTTCGCCTGTCACGAGCACAGGATGCTTCGTTCGCTGCACGGCCGCTGGCCGTACCGGCGCTCGCACTGTCGACACGACCTGCATTGGCTGGTGCGCGTGCAGTCTCACGGCTGCTGGTGCGCGAGCGCGCGCACACACTCGGTACTTGGCCTGCGCGCCTGCAGCCGCCGCCCGCAGGGGCGCTGAGGGAGAGAGACCGCAGGGAGGCGGAGGGGAGACCGCAGGGAGACGAAGAGGGCTCCTGCCCTACCTACCGGCCCGCGACGGGGAGCGGGCCGGTAGGGGCAGGTATCCGTCGCCACCGGCGTCGGCATGCAGCGCGTGCGCGGCGATCAGCTCGATCAGCCGCGGCCAGGCGGCGCGCGGCAGGTCGTGTCCCATGCCCTCGATCATCACCAGCTCGGCTCCAGGTATGGCGCGCGCCGTCGCGCGCCCCCCAGAGGGCGCGATCAGCGGGTCGGCGCTGCCATGGATGACGAGCGTCGGCGCGGTGATGCGCGCGAGCTCCGCGGTGCGATTGCCCGCGGCGATGATCGCCGCGAGCTGGCGCCCCGGTCCCTCGGGGTCGTGGTCGCGCTCGTAGCTGACGGTGGCGATCGCGTGCAGATCCTCCGGGTCGCGTGGCAGTCCGGGTGAGCCGATCACGGTGAACAGGCGTTCGGTGTGCGCGATCCGGGCATCGCGCCCCGACGGTGGACGGCGCAGGAAGATCGGGTAGACGCGCAGCGCGGGCTGGCCGGTGCGGCGGCTGCCGGTATTGGACATGATCGAGACCAGCGAGCGCACCGCCTGCGGATGGCGCGCGGCCAGCGTCTGGGCGATCATGCCACCCATCGAGGCGCCGATCACGTGCGCCGGAGCGAGGTCCAGCTCGGCCAGCAGCCCGGCCACGTCGTCGGCCATGTCGCCGAGCGTGTAGCGCGCCGCACGGCCCGAGCGCGTCAACAGCTGGGCGGTGCTCGGCGGGCGTCCGCTGACGTGCGTGGAGCGTCCGATGTCGCGGTTGTCGAAGCGGATCACGTGCAGGCCGCGTTCGGCGAGCGCGTTGCAGAAGTCCTCCTGCCAGGCGACCATCTGCGTGCCGAGCCCCATGATCAGCAGGGCGGTCGGGTCCGACGGCTCGCCGAAGGTCTCGTAGCACAGGGTTATCCCCCTGCCGACGTCGCAGAACTGCTCGGACACGATCCAGCGACTGTAGCGCGCCGGATCGGGGTAGGATCGACTGCAATGTCAGCGTCAGTAGAGGCAACTGGGGGCACCGCCGCCGGAGGCGGCGCCCAGGCGGGCATGGCGGAGCTCGACGAGACCGAGCTCCGCAGGCTCTCGATCGACACGATCCGCGGCCTGGCGATGGACGCGGTGCAGAAGGCCAACGCCGGCCATCCGGGCACCGCGATGGCGCTGGCGCCGCTCGCCTACACGCTGTTCCAGCGGTTCCTGCGGGTAAACCCCCGCGACACGGCGTGGCCGGATCGCGACCGCTTCGTGCTGAGCTCGGGCCACGCGTGCATGCTGCAGTACTCGCTGCTGCACCTGTGTGGCTACGACCTCAGCCTCGAGGATCTCCAGCAGTTCCGCCAGTGGGGCTCGCGCACGCCGGGGCACCCCGAGCGCGGCCACACGGCGGGCATCGAGGTCACGACGGGGCCGCTCGGGCAGGGTTTCGCCAACGCGGTGGGGATGGCGATGGCCGAGCGCTTCCTGTCCGATCGCTTCGATCGCCCGGGACGGGAGCTGGTGGACCACCACGTCTACGCGATCTGCTCGGACGGCGACCTGATGGAGGGCGTCAGCCAGGAGGCGGCGTCGATCGCCGGACATTTCGCGCTGGGCAAGCTGATCGTCTGCTACGACGACAACCACATCACGATCGACGGCAGCACCTCGATCTCCTTCGACGGCGAGAACCACACCGAGCGCATGGCCGCCGACGGCTGGCACGTGCAGCGCGTGGAGGACTCCGAGGACGTCGAGGCGCTGGAGGCGGCGATCGCGGCGGCGCGCGATGAAGCCAGGCGCCCGTCGTTCATCTCGATCCGCTCGCACATCGCCTACCCGGCCCCGCACGCGATCGACACCGCCAAGTCCCACGGCGCGGCGCTGGGCGAAGACGAGGTGAAGGCGACCAAGCAGGTGATGGGCTTCGATCCCGACCGGCGCTTCTGGGTGGACGAGCGCGTATACGAGCACATGTCGCTGCGTGAGCGCGGCGCTGCTTCCCAAGCCGCCTGGCAGGAGCGCTTCGACGCCTGGCGCGAGTCCTTTCCGGAGATGGCCGGGGACTGGGACCTCGCGTGGGCCGGGCGGCTGCGCGAGGGCTGGCGCGAGTCGCTGCCCGTGTTCAAGGCGGGCGATCAGATCGCCACGCGCTCCGCTGGGCAGAAGGTGATGGCGGCATTCGGCGAGTTTGCGCCGACGATGGTCGGCGGCGCCGCCGACCTGGTCGAGTCGACCAAGACGGTGTTCGATGGCGGGGGAGAGTTCTCCAAGGTGCACGCCGGGCGCAATGTCCCGTTCGGCATCCGCGAGCACGCGATGGGCGCGATCGTCAACGGCATGGCCGCGCACGGCGGGATCGTCAAGCCGTACGGGTCGACGTTCCTGGTGTTCTCCGACTACATGCGCGGCGCCGTGCGGCTGTCCGCGCTGATGGGACTGCCGGTGGTGTGGGTGTGGACGCACGACTCCGTCGGTCTCGGCGAGGACGGCCCCACCCACCAGCCGGTCGAGCACTACGCGTCGCTGCGCGCGATCCCGCGCCTGTGGGTGATCCGTCCCGGCGATGCCAACGAGACGGCCGAGGCGTGGCGGGTGGCGCTCGAGCGCGAGGATGGACCTGTGGCGCTGCTGCTCTCCCGCCAGAACGTGCTCGTGCTCGACCGCGACGAGGTTGCCGCCGCCGCCGGAGTGCGGCGCGGCGGCTACGTGCTGTGGGACTCTGTGGCCACCGGCGAGACGGATGGCGGCCAGGGCCGGGGCGTGCCTGAGATCGTCCTGATCGCCACCGGCGCCGAGGTGCCGCCGACGCTCGAGGCCGGCCGGGCGCTGGCCGGGCGGGGCGCGCGTGTGCGCGTCGTGTCGATGCCCTGCATGGATCTGTTCGAGGAGCAGTCGCAGGAGTACCGCGACGACGTGCTTCCGCCAGGCGTGAGAGCCCGCCTGGCGGTCGAGCCGGGGGCCAGCATGAGCTGGTGGAAGTGGGTCGGGCTCGACGGCGACGTCCTCGGCCTCGATCGGTTTGGCGCGTCCGCGCCGGGTACTACGGTGCTAAAGGAGCTGGGCTTCACCGCCGAGAACATCCTCGCACGCGCGAGCGCCCTGCTCGAGTCGAAACACTGACGCGCTACCCACAGGAGACACGATGCCCTCCGACTCACCTTCGCCCCTCGAGCGCCTCTCGGATCTCGGCCAGAGCGTGTGGGTGGACTTCCTTTCGCGCGACTCCATCCGCGGCGGTCATCTGCAGGAGCTGATCGACGAGGACTCCGTCGTCGGCGCCACGTCGAACCCGACGATCTTCGAGAAGGCGATGAGCGCGGGCAACGCCTACGACGAGCAGCTGCACGAGCTTGCGGCGCAGAGCGCGGACGTCGAGCAGACCTTCTGGGCGCTGGCCGAACGGGACATCAAGGACGCGTGCGATCTGTTCCGTCCGGTGTGGGACGGAGAACGGGATGCCCGCCCAGCCCGCGACGGATATGTCTCGCTGGAGGTCGACCCGCGGCTCGCCTACGACACGCTGCAGACGTTCCGCGCGGCGATGCGCATCCACGAGAGCGTCGATCGCCCCAACCTGATGGTGAAGATCCCTGCGACCAAGCCGGGGCTGGCGGCGATCGAGGACGTGATCTCCAAGGGCCGCTCGATCAACGTCACGCTGATCTTCTCGCTCGCCCGCTACGCGGAGGTCGCTGAGTCCTACATCCGGGGCATCGAGCGGCTCGTCGCCGAGGGCGGCGATCCGGGCGCGGTGGCGTCGGTGGCGAGCTTCTTCGTCTCGCGCATCGACACCGAGGCCGACAGGCGCCTCGACGAGGTCAAGGCCCCCGAGGAGCTGAAGGGCAAGCTGGCGATCGCCAACGCAAGGCTCGCCTACGAGCACTACCTGGAGGCGTTCAGCGGTCCGCGCTGGGAGTTCCTGGCGGGCAAGGGCGCCTCGCCGCAGCGGGTGCTGTGGGCGTCGACCTCGACCAAGAACCCGGCCTACCCGGACACGCTGTACGTGGAGGAGCTGATCGGGCCGGACACCGTCAACACGATGCCCGAGGAGACGATCAAGGCATACCAGGATCACGGCACTCCGCAGGCGCGTCTGCAGAGCGATCTGCAGGAGGCGCACGCGCTGCTCGGCGAGCTGGAGCGCGTGGGCGTCGACTACGACGACGTCACCGACACGCTCGAGCGCGAGGGCGTGGAGAAATTCTCGGACTCCTTCGAGCAGCTGATGCAGTCGCTTCGCGCCAAGCAGGCATCGCTCGCGCCGGCCTGATTCGGGCGGGCTGGCAGCGGCCTGGGCTGTCCGGGGCAGCCGGCGCTGCGGGCGGGCGAGCTCAGCTGTAGGGGATCGGCACCAGCACGCGGATCGTCAGCGCTCCGGACGGGAACGCGTCGGCATGCACCGTGAAGACGCGGAAGGAGTGCCCTCCGTAGCTGAAGGCGCCGCTGGCCGGCACCGCTGCCAGAGCCGGTCCGGGGGCCGGGCCGAGGCTGTCCTTGACGAGCTGCGGCGGGCCGGAGCCGAGGCTCATGTACATCAGCACGTCGAGCCCCGCCAGGCGCCTGGTGAGTCGCAGGTAGCCTTCGTCGTCCTGGATCGAGAGCACGAAGCTGCCGATCGTGCGCCCGTTCAGTCGTAGCGGGGCGCTGACGGGCGCCAGCACGTAGGGTCCGCCGACGTCGGACAGCAGCTGCCCGCCGGCGCTCACCCGCAGGCGCACGATGTGCTGGTTGAGCAGGCTCTTGATCGCCGCTTCGGTGGCGGCCGGTTCGCGGTGGGCGACGGCCTCCAGCAGCGCCGTGTCGTGCTGCACGCGCCGCACCTGCTTCTGCGCGCTCTGACCGGTCTCGCCGGTGTAGATCAGGCCGGCGACGCCGCGCAGCGTGTTGACGATCGTGTCCTGCCCCGTGCGTCCGCAGAGCGCGAGCGTCGTGCTGGTCGGGATCAGCAGGTAGACACGCAGGGCCCCGGACGGATACGACTCCGCGGGGAACGACGTGTACTGGTAGCCGACGTGTTCGAACGTCAGCGCGCCTTCGCTCGGGAGCGTCCGTGTGCCGAGCGCGCGGGAGCCGCCGATACTGCGGTCGCCCGTGCGCAGCGTCACCAGGCCCTGGGTGATCCCTGCGCCCTCGATCAGGAAGCCGTTGTCGGCCCAAACGCTCGTGAGGTAGCTGGCGATCGGGGCTCCGCCGGCGCCAGTGAGCGTACCCTGCAGGGGAGCCAGCGCCGGGCCTCCCACTTCGAGGAACGGCTGCCCGCCGCGGCTGACGCTGAGGTTGGTCATGTGCCCGCTCGCCAGCAGCGCGCGCGCTGCCGCGCGCGCGGCGGTCTTGTCTCCGCTTTCCACCGCCGTGCGCAGCGCCTGCGAGTGGCCGATCAGGTACTCGGCGCTGCCGACCCTTTCGCCGTGAACGCCCTCGCGATAGACGCGCTGCAGCACGCTGGAGAGAGTGTCGAGCACCGCCGCGGAGCAGCTGCTCGGCGTGCTCGCGGGCTGCGGGTCGACGGTGGCGATGACGCGCGCCGCCTGGCCGGTCGAGCCGCAGCCGGCGAGCGCGGCGGCGAGCGCGAGGGCGGCGAGCAGCCCGATGGCGATCCTCGCGCGAGCGACCGGCAGGCGGCTGAGCGAAGATCGTCCTGCAAGCAGGCCTATTTTCACGCGCGCAACCATCGCCGCGAATACTAAGGGCGGGGTAATCGCGCGATGAGGCATCTCACACCGACGGCGTCGGGTAACGTCGAGCGCGTGCCCCTCGCACTGATCACCGGCGCGTCCACCGGCATCGGGCGCGCCACCGCTCTGCGCCTGGCCGCGCGCGGCTGGACGGTGCTCGCAGGCGTGCGCGACCCCGTGGCCGGCGAGCGACTCGTCGCGGAGGCCGACGCAACGGCAGTGTCGGGGTCGCCCGCGGGCCCCGGCTCGCCCGGGCGCTTGATCCCGCTGAGCCTGGACGTCACCGATGCTGCGCACCTCGCCACGGCGCAGGAGCTGGTCGACGAGCAGGCCACGCACGCCGGCTCCTCGGCGCGGGGCGGGCTGGACGCGCTCGTCAACAACGCCGGCATCGGCATAGGCGGCCCGCTGGAGCTGATCTCGGCCGAGGATCTGCGCAGGCAGTTCGAGGTGAACGTGTTCGCACAGGTGGCGGTCACGCAGGCGCTGCTGCCGGCGCTGCGCCGCGCCGGCGGGCGGATCGTGTTCGTGTCCTCGATCGGCGGGCGCGTGGCGATGCCGTTCACGGCCCCGTACGCCGCCTCCAAGCACGCGATCGAGGCGTTCGGCGACGCGCTGCGCGTGGAGCTGCGCAGCTCGGGCGTGCGGGTGGCGCTCGTCGAGCCGGGGTCGGTGGCGACTCCGATCTGGGACAAGAGTCGCGCGGAGGCGGATCGCCTGGTGATCCCCCCCGAGCTGCAGGACGCCTACGGGCGCATTCCGGCGGCGATGGGCAAGGCGCTCGAGGACACCGCGCGACGCGGCGTGCCGCCGGAGCAGGTGGCGCAGACGATCGAGCAGGCGCTCACCGCCTCGCGCATGAAGGCCCGCTACGTGGTCGGCAGGGACGCCAGGGTGATGCTGACCGTCAGGCGCCTGCTGCCGGACCTCGTGTTCGACAGGGTCGCGCGCCGCGCGCTCGGCGTGTAGATGTAGACGCCGCTCAGGACGCCGGCGGCGCATACACCGCCAGCCACGCGAACAGGCTGGTGGTGGCGGACTGCGTCTGCAGCATGCCCGGTTCGGCGTCGAGCGCGGGCAGCGTTTCGCCGTTCCAGGAGAGCAGGTACAGGCCTTGGCCGTTGGCAGCGCGCATCTGCGCGTCGCGCGCGTTGTCGGCGGCGAGCAGGTACAGCGTGCGATCGCCGTCGAGCGCGTACAGCGCGAGCATCCACTGCAGGTAGATGGCGTCGTATTGGGGCGAGAAGTCGAGCAGGTAGCCGAAGCGGTGCAGCGCGGTGGCCTGCAGTTGTTCGGCGCGCTGGCAGTCGGCCGCCGTGCCTGTGAGCTGGCAGAGCAGCGCCTGAGCGTAGATCAGCGGCGCCTCGATGTAGTCGACCGGGGTGGCGCTCACGCTGCTGTCGGCGTAGAGCCCTTCGGCGCTGCTGAAGCCGCCGGCGTTCGCCCAGGCGATGAACCTGCGCGCCTGTGCCAGCGCAAAGGCGGAGTGGTCCTGCTGGTAGATGAGCGTGGCCAGCAGCGTGTCCGCGGCGAGCGCCGGACCGGACTTGTAGGGGTGCTCGGTGTTCCACCAGATGCCG
>JBEKGK010000004.1:0-46408 GCA_050012835.1 Solirubrobacteraceae bacterium
AGATGGGGCACCATCAGCGTGCCGCGGTTGGCCACCGCGGCGACGACCTCCGCCATCTGCAGAGGCGTCACCGCGAGTTTGTCCTGGCCGATGCCCAGGCGCCCGACGTCGACCAGCGGGCTGGTGGGGGCGACGATGCTTTCGCCGACGTGCTCGCCGCTTGCAGACATCTCGTCCGCCGGATAGTCGAGCTGCGGCTTGCGGTCGAAGCCGAAGCGTCCCATGTAGCGCGCGAGCATGCGCTTGCCGACGTGTTCGGCGACCTGCGCCCACACTGTGTTGACCGAGTGGGCGAGCGCGTAGGTGAGCGTGATCGGCCCGAAGCTCTCGCCGTTGTCGTTCTGCAGCAGCTTCCCCGACACGAGGATGTTGTTGCGTCCGCTGACGGTCGATTCGGGCGTGTAGGCGCCCGTGTCGATCGCCGCCGTGGCGGTCACGATCTTGAAGGTCGAGCCGGGGGCGTAGCCGAACTGGGTGACGCGGTTGAGTTCCGACCTGCTCGGCTGACTGGCGCGCAATTCGCGTTCCTGTTCGAGTTTGCTCGCCGGCGAGCGCAGGGCGTTGGGGTCATAGCTGGGCGTGGAGGCCATCACGCGCACGGCCCCGGTCTGCGGATCCAGCGCCACGACCGCGCCTTCGTGAACGCCGAGCGCGTCTCTTGCGACCCGCTGCGCGCTCGGGTCGAGCGTGGTGATCACCTTCTCCCCCTGGGGTTCCTTGCCCTGGAGCTGATCGAGCACGCTCTGCAGGTTCGTCCCGCTCTGGCCGTTCAGTTCCTTGTTGCGGAAGAGCTCCAGGCCCGTGCTGCCGAGGTCGGGGTAGAGGTAGTGGTAGCCGATCGGCTGGGCGAACAGTTCTCCCGTCGGATAGGTGCGCTGGTAGACGCCTTCCGGGCCGCGTACGCTGCGGGCGAGCACCGTGCCGTCGGCCGCGAGGATCGGGCCGCGCTCGATTCGCTGCTGCTCCAGCAGCGCGTGCTCGTTGAGCTTGCTTTCGCGCAGCGACGACGCTTCGAAGATCGTCCAGCGCGAGGTGAACGCGACAAGCAGCGCGAACAGCACGGCGACGAGCCCGTACAGGCGGATGATCGGGCGGTTCAAAGCGAGCGCCTCATTCGAGCTGTTCCAGTTCGAGGCTGCGAATCAGCGAGGCGGCGTCCGCTTCCGAGCGCAGCGAGTGATCGAGCAGCGTGCGCCGTCTTTCGGACGTGAGCGTCGAGGCGCTGACACCCGAGACGTACTGACTGCTGTACAGCGCCAGATTGGCGGGGAGCCTGTACGGCAGCCCCTCGTACAGCGTGACCAGGCCGCGGCTGTTGGTGCCGATGAAATACACCGACTGCAGCGCCAGATAGCCGGCGGAGCCGATCAGCCCCAGCACGACGAGCAGGAACACGAGCGCGCCCGCATGGCGTATGCGCCTGCGCCTGCGTGCGCCCGGCGCGGCGCCCGGCGAGCGCGGGACGCGGGGCGCTCGCTGGAACGTGCGCCCAGCGAGCGCCGGTGCGCCGAGCATCGTCGCGGCGTCCTCGACTGGCGCGGGCACGGACGGCGCGTAGGACGCTGCTGGCGGGGCGGACACGGCTGATGGGGCGGAGACGGCCGGCAGGCCGACCATCGTCGCGTGCTCCCCGTCCGGGAGCGTCTGCCCGACCTGGACGTCCTCGAGGCGGATCAGCACCACGGTGATGTTGTCCCGCCCGCCGGCCTGGTTGGCCGCCGCGATCAGCGCCTCGCCGGCGTCGCGCAAGCGCTTGTGGGCCAGCAGCGCCGCCGCGATCTGCTCCTCTGAGATCATCGTCGTGAGACCGTCGCTGCACAGCAGGTACACGTCGCCGGAGCGCGCGCGGAAGGAGCGGGTGTCAACCTCCACCATCACCTCGGGCCCGAGCGCGCGCGTGATGACGGAGCGCTGCGGGTGCTCGACCGCCTCCTCCGGCGTCAGCCGGCCCTGGCGCAGCAGCTCGTCGACGAGCGAATGGTCGTCCGTCAGGCGCAGCAGCTCCCCGTCGCGCAGGCAGTACGCGCGGCTGTCGCCGACGTGCGCGATCGCCACCTCCTGCTCGCCCACGTACACGGCCGTGAGCGTCGTGCCCATGCCGGCCTGCTCGGCGTTCGCGTGCGAGAGCTCGTGGATGCGAGCGTTGGCCTCACGCGCGAGCGCTGCCAGCTCGAGCTCCGGGTGAGAGGTCTCGGGCAGGCCCGGCTCGAAGGACTCGACCGCGATCCGTGAGGCGACCTCGCCGGCCTGCGCGCCGCCCATCCCGTCGGCGACCACGAACAGCGGCGCGCGCGCGAGCAGCGAGTCCTCGTTCGCGCGACGCTGGCGCCCGGTGTCCGTGCCGGCGTACTGCTCTGCGACGCGCAGCATCTCAGTCGACCTCGAACGTGAATTCGCTGTCGCCGATGCGCACCCTGTCCCCCGGGTGCAGCGGCCTGGGCGTCTGCAGCAGCTCCTCGTTGAGGTAGGTGCCGTTGGTCGAGTCGAGGTCTTCGATGACCACTATGTTGCCCTGCTCGTAGACGCGCGCGTGGCGAGAGGAGGCGAACTGGTCCTCGAGCCTGATCTCCGCGCGCTCGCCGCGGCCGAGCACGATGTCGCCGTCGAGGTCGTAGATCATCCCCGCCTCGTGGCCGGGAGCGCGCTCGATCACCAGGCGCGGCGCCTGGTGGCGGGCGCCCGCGGTGCCGAGCGTCGACGCCGAGTACATGCCGGTGGCGTCCGGCGGGATCGATCCACGGTCAGGCTGGCCCCCACTCGATTCGCCCGGCGCGGCGCTCCCGCGCAGGTCGCGGCGGGCGCTGCGCGCGATCCACAGCAGGAACAGGTACATGACCGCCAGGAAGCCGAACTTCAGCGCGACGGATACGGGCGCGAGCGTGTTCATGAGACTTCGAAGACGATCTCCGTCGAGCCGAGCTCGACGCGGTCCCCGGGCTGCAGCAGCTGCACGCCGCGCACCTCCGCGCCGTTGACGCGCACGCCGTTGGTCGAGCCCAGGTCCGCGACCGTCCAACCGTCGGGGCCCGGGCGCAGCTCGGCGTGGCGCCGCGAGATCCCGGCGTCATCGAGGACCACGTCGCAGTCGCTGCTGCGTCCGACCGTCCCGCCGCCGGGCGGCACCAGCAGCCGCCGCCCGCCGACGGCGAGCAGCACACGCTGGGGCGGGCGGCGCGCGTGCGCATCCTCGACGGCCTCGCGAACGCGCGCGGAGGTGCTGTAGATCATCGTCTGGCCGTGCTCCTGCTGTTCGACGGGTGGATGGGACGGGCGCGACGTGGGGGCAGGCGCGTGGGGCCCCTCATCCTCGCCCTCCGGCCGGACCAACCGCGCCTGAATGCCGAATTCGCCGAGCGAGAGCCGCTCGTCGGTGTGGAAGGAGATGTACGGCGGCGAGGCCAGGATCAGATCCTCGCGGCGCGCGTGCTCGAGCAGGTACGCGCACAGCTCGTCGATGACCTCGTGCTCCACGCCTTCGTAGCGCTCGCGATCGCTCGGCGACAGCCACACCGAGTACTCATTGGGGACGTAGACGCGCGAGACCGACACCGTGCGATGAGCGTCCATCTCGCGGGCGAGCTTACGGGCGAGCTCCATCGGGCGGACCTCCGTGCGGAACAGCCGTCCGAAGGTTCCCTCGACGAGGCTGGCGATCATGTTCTCGACGCTCTTGAGCGGGTTCATCGGTGGGCTGGTGCTGCTATGGGCTGCCCGCCCGCCCGGGTGGGCGCTCATCGACCTCGGCCGGCAGCCGGGAGCCATGCTACGCACCCTCGCCGCGGACCTGTTCCGACAGGTTCCCTAGACGGGGCCGCGCAGAGCGCGGGCTGCAACCGCGACCATCCCGCCGACGATCGCGCCGACGACGGCGCCGTGCGGGGTGGGGTGCGCGGCGTGGGCGCTCAGGCCGGCGTCCAGCGTGGGCGCTGCGGCCGCGATCGCGGCGGACCACACGGTGACCGCGACGATGTCGCGCACGGCGCTGCGGCCGCGCACGATCCATGGAAGCAGCACCGCGCCGGCGGCCCATAGCAGCGCTCCCAAGAGCACACCGAGCGCCAGTAGCGGCGCGATCACGTGCGTGGCGGCGAGGCTCAGCGAGCCCTCCCACGCGGGGCGGGCGGGAGTCCCCGCCGGCTCGCGCAGCCACAGCTCACGGCCGAGCACCGGCGCGGCGAGCGCCAGCCACCAGTATCCGAGCGCTCCCAGCGCAGCCCGCACGCGCCAGCGCGAGGCCTGCCCCGCGATCGCCGGGAACGCCCCGGCGAGACCGACGAGGCCGAGCACCGGCGCGAGCGCGCACGCGAGCCAGCTGGCGCCCAGGCGCCGGTCACCGCGCTCGCCGGGCGCCAGCGCGAGCGGCGCCAGCGCGGCGAGCAGCAGCAGCGCGACGCCCGGGCGCCCCGCGAACGCCTGCCAGCCGATCGCGATGGCGGCGCACGCGAGCCACACGACGCGCGGCAGCCGGATCCCGCGCCGCGGAGAGACTGCGGGCTGCTGCTCGGCGATCCCGTGCTCGGCGGTGTCGTGCGCGGCGTCGTGCGCACGCGCAGAGGATCGGCGCGGCTCGGGGGCGCGCGCAGGCACGGGGGCTGCGGGGGCGTGGCGAGCGTCCCGTGGGAGCACGGCGGCCGCCGGGGTGAGCGGGAGCGGCGCGTGGGGCGCCGGAGCACGCGGGGCGAGCGGTGGGGACAGATCCGCCGCGGGGCGAGCAGAGCGCCGCCAGCGTGAGCGTCTGAGTCCGCGCTCGAGCGCCTCGTCGAGTGCCAGCCGGAGCTGCTCGAGCGTTCCGCGATCCCCGGGCTCTGGGGCCAGTGCACGGTCGAGCGCACGGGTGAGCTCTGCGGGCAGGTCACGGCGCGCGCGCGCGAGTGGCGGCAGCGGCCGGCCGATGCGGCGCACGGTGGCGGCAGGCGTGGCGCCGCGAACGGGGTTGACGCCGCAGAGCGCCTCGTAGACCACGAGCGCCAGCGAGTACAGGTCGGCCTGCAGGCCCACCTCGCGGCCCTCGCTCTGCTCGGGAGCCATGTATGCGAGCGTGCCGAGCACGTCGCCGGTGCGTGTGAGCGCCTCCTCGCCGATGAGGCTGGCGCCGCCGAAGTCGGTGAGCTTGGCGGCCGCGATGAACGTCTGCGGCGCCTGCGCGCCGTCCTCGGGCGGATGGGGCACGAGCACGTTCTGCGGCTTGATGTCGCGATGGATCACTCCGCGCGCGTGGGCGTGGTCCAGCGCGCTCGCGAGCGCCAGACCGATCTCCAGCACCTCCTCGTCCTCGAGCGCCTCCGCGGCGATCAGCTGCGCGAGCGTCTCGCCATCCACCAGCTCGGAGATCAGGTAGAACGCGCCCTCCTGCGCGCACGCCTCGTACAGCGCGACGATCGCCGGATGCGCGAGCCGCGCCGCCGCGAGCGCCTCGCGGGTAGCGCGCTCGCTGTCGCCGTCTGGCCCGAGCCACACCCGCTTGACCGCCACCTCGCGGTGCAGGAGCTCGTCGCGGGCACGCCAGACCACGCCGAAGCCGCCGCTTCCGAGCTGCTCGAGCATGCGGTAGCGGCCCAGCACCAGATCCTCGGCGCCGGGCTCAGCGCCGCCGCGCGCGATCCGCCGCCGCGGAGCGTCCTGCGCGGGGCTGTCGCGTTGACGAGACGCTTGGACGAGGGTCTGTGGCGACTCCACCGGCTCCCGCGTTCGCCGTGTATGGCTCCTGTCCCTGCCGCCGGCGGCAGGAAAAGACGCACTGACCGAGAAGTTGCAGTCTCGCAGGGGAGGCGGCCGCCAGTCATACTGGCCTCCTTCGTAAAGTCCCTGCAAAGGAGCGGTTGGCTTTTGTCGTTCTTTGACGATGACGAGGAGACAGCGCCTCGACCGTCATCCCGAGCACCGCGGCGCCGGCCTGTCGGAGATCGGCCCGCGGGCGCCGTGCCTCCGCGACGACCGCGCCCGCGACGCCCGCAGCACCCCGGCGCGTCGGGCTCGGATCAGCACACCCTGATGGTGCGCCGCCGCTGGGCGGCGGTCGTGGCGGTCGTGGTGCTGATCGTGATCGTGCTGGTGATCAACGGCTGCCTAAAAAGCGAAAAGCAGCAGTCGCTGAAGACCTACAACCGCGAAGTCAGCGCGCTCGCGCAGGAATCCGATGCGCAGGTCTCCCACCCTCTGTTCGTGGCGCTGACGGACGCCTCCAGCAAGTCGGCGCTCGACGTGGAGCAGCAGGTCGACGAACTGCTCAAGCAGGCGCAGGGCGTCGCCACGCACGCCAAGGGCCTGAGCGTGCCCGGCGAAATGGCCGCCGCGCAGCAGGACCTGCTGCTGGTGCTCGACCTGCGCGTCGAAGGGATGACCAAGCTGGCCGCGCTGGTGCCCACCGCGCTCGGCGGGCAGGCCAAGCAGGCGAGCACGAAGATCGCGGGAGACATGGAGATCTTCCTGGCCTCCGACGTCATCTACTCCCAGCGGGTGGCTCCGCTGATCCAGCAGACGCTGAGCACCGCTGGGATCACAGGCCTGACGACTGCGAGCACTCGTTTCCTGCCCAACATCGGCTGGCTGGAAGCGAGCACCGTCGCTTCCCGGATAGCCGGCGAAAGCTCGAGCTCCTCCCAGAGCGGGCAGACCCTCTCCGGCCACCACGGCAGCGCCCTGTTGGGCGTGAGCGTGGGCACGACCAAGCTTGAAGCGGAACCCGCGATCAACCACATCAGCGGCGGTGGCAGCCCCACCTTCACCGCGACCGTCGAAGACGCCGGTGAATTCAACGAGACCGACGTCAAGGTCGACGTGACGGTCACGGCCGCGGGCAAACAGTACAAGGCCTCTCGCTTGATCGACAAGACCGAACCGGGCAAAAGCGCGAACGCGGAAATCCCCGTCACCAGCCTGCCCCTGGGGCAGCCCGCCAAGGTCGAAGTCCAGATCGAGCCGGTGCCCGGCGAAACCAACCACGAAGGCACCAAGGGCGTCTACCTGGTGATCCTCGGCGAATAGGCCGGGACCCGGCCGGCGGGCGGGTGCAGACGGGCTCTGACAGCCGCCGCGGGCGGGCGCGAGCGCGGTGACGGCGCCAGCGGCTAACTTGTGGGCGGTGGCCGCATCGATCACAGACACCCAGGGGATCGTCGCTCTGGCGGCGGGCGCGCTGGCGCTGCTCGCGCTTGCGGCATGTGTCGCGCTCAGCGTGGGCATGCGCCGCCTGCGCCGCGCGCAGCGGCTCGTGCTCGGCGAGCGCGACGAGCAGGATGTGGTGGCGCACGCGGCCGCGATGCAGGACGCGTTCGCGGATCTGCACGCGTATGTGCAGGAGACCGCCACGCGCCTCGACGCTCGCCTGGCGGCTGTGGAGACGGCGCTGCGGGGACGGATCGCGCACCGGGCGCTGGTGCGCTACGACGCCTACAATGAGCTGTCCGGGCAGCAGTCGATGTCGATCGCACTGCTCGACGACGAACAGTCGGGCATCGTGCTGTCGTGCATCCACCACCGCGACCAGGCGCGCGTCTACGGCAAGCAGGTGCGCGGCGGACGCGGCGAACTGGAGCTCTCTCCCGAGGAGGCCGAGGCTGTGCGCCTCGCGCTCGCCGGCGACCGGGGCGGCGGGTCGGCCGGGGATGAGCAGCCAGCCTGAGACTGCGCCCGTGCGGCCGCGCGTCGGCTATCTCGGACCGGCCGGAACCTTCAGCGAGGAGGCGCTGCTGGCGAGCGCGGCGACGGACGCCGTCGAGCCGCTGGCGCTGGCGAGCATCTACGACACCGTGATGGCGCTGCGCCGTGGCGAGGTGCGCTGGGCAATCGTGCCGATCGAGAACTCGCTCGAGGGGTCGATCAACGTGACGCTCGACCTGCTCGCCGGTGAGGCGAGCGACGTCAAGATCGTGGGGGAGGCGCTGCTGCGCGTCAGGCACGCGCTGATCGCGGCCACGGAGCTGCCCCTGCAGGAGATCGACACGGTCATCACCCACCCCCAGGTCCCGGGGCAGTGCACGCGGTTCCTGCGCGGCGAGCTGGCGAATGTGCGCGTCCTGCCTGCCAGCTCGACCGCGGAGGCGGTGCGCGCGGTCGTGGCGGGCGCCCAGCATGGGCAGGCGGCGATCGGGACCGAGCTTGCCGCCAGGATCTACGGGGGCATGGTCATCCGCGCGCGGATCGCGGATCGCGACGACAACGAAACGCGCTTCGTGTGGCTCGCGACGGGGGCGGGCGGATCGGACTTCGACCGTCCCCCACTGCGCCCGCACGCGGCTGGCGAGTGGAAGACATCGCTGGTGTTCTGGGGGGCGGGCGCCGAGCGCCCCGGCTGGCTGGTGCGCTGTCTGGACGAGTTCGCGCGGCGGGACATCAACCTGACGAAGATCGAGTCGCGCCCGCGCCGCGAGCGGCTCGGCAGCTACATGTTCTTCGCCGACGTGGGCGGGCGGGCGGAGGATCCACCGGTCGCGGAGGCGATCGCGGATATGCGAACGCTGTGCCAGGAGGTGCTGGTGCTCGGCTCATACGCCGCCGCGGCGAGCCCCGCACCGTGAGCGTCGCGCGCGTCTGCGGCCGGCCGGTGCCGCGCGCGGTGGTCGCCACCGCTACACTGCGGCCCTGAATGGAGTGCACTGTCCCACCCGAGCCGGTGGGGTCCGTGTCGCCCTCAGGGCACCAGCGGCACGGACCTGGCACATCGCCCGCGACGGCGATGGGCGGTCGGGTGCTCGTCTTGAACGCCACGTATGAGCCGATCAACGTGTGCACCGTGCGCCGCGCGGTGGTGCTGCTGCTCAAGGACAAGGCCGAGCTGGTCGAGCGGGGCCGCTGGGAGCTGCACTCGGAGAGCTCCACGCTCGCGCGGCCGGTGGTGATCCGCCTGGTCAGCTACGTGAACGTCCCGCGCGACGCCCACCGCCGCAAGATCACCCGCCGCGCCGTGTTCGCCAGGGACAGCTGGACCTGCCAGTACTGCGGATCGCGTTCCAACCTGACGGTCGACCACGTGATCCCGCGCTCCAAGGGCGGCACCTCGAGCTGGGAGAACATCGTCGCCTCGTGCGCGCCCTGCAACAGGCGCAAGGGGGACCGCCTGCCGCGCCAGGCGGGAATGCACCCGCGGCGTGTCCCGCGCACTCCCCGCGCGGAGATCTTCATCCACGTCGCCAGCCCGACGATTCCGGCGGCCTGGCTGGCGTACCTGCCGCAGGCCGCCTAACGGCACGCCGACACGGCGCCAGGCTGCGTCCTCGATCGCTCGCGTGCGTAGCACGCCACGCTCACTGCACGACAAAGGGCGCCCACGGCGGGGCGCCCTTTGCCAGCTGCTCTGACTGGAAAAACCGAGGACGACGGGCAAAGCCGGAGGGACCAGAGCCGGCAGTCGTCTCGGGGTGTCCCGGGTTGGATTCCGCTAAGCGGTCCAGCCTGTCCGACCTAGCGGCCGGTCACCTCCAGGGTCCCGCAAGAACTGTCACTCAACGTTTGGACCACCTCCTTTCTCTGGTCCAGCCAGAGTAGCGAACGGAGATGACGTGCGGGGTCTTAATGGGAACCCATCCTCCCACGCCGACCTTCCTCACGGGATGATGACGCCGAACTCCTGCGCGTAGGTCGCGCCGGGCGCGCCGGGCGCGAGCGATTCCGGCACGGCCGGCGTGATCGCGATTCCCGTTTCGCGGTACTGGGCTTCGAGGATGTTCGCCAGGTGTCCAGGCGAGGCGACCCAAGCCGAGACGATCGCCTGGGGGGTGGACAGCTGGTAGGTGCCCCATGCGAGGTTCTCGCCGATCACGTAGCCCACGCTGGGACCCGGTATGTAGCCGGTGTTGCGGATGCGGTCCACGGGCGTCTCTCCGCTCGGCGAGACGTGCGCGAAGTAGTCGTCGGCGATCAGTTCTTCGCAGTGGCTTTCGGCCGCGTGTTCGAGCTCGGGGCTCGCGACGAGCGGGCTCTCGCTGTCTTCGGCGCGCTTGCGGTTGATCAAGCAGAGAACCGCGGCGCGGACGAGGCCGATGTTGGCCGCTTCGGGTGTGAGTTCGGTGTTCTGGCAGGGCGTGGCAAGCACGGCGGCGATCGTTGCGGCGACGCGCTGGCTGGTGGCCTGCGTGGCGGTGGTGCTCGGTTCGGACGCCGCGGGAGCGGTGGTCTTCGTGCGAGCCTTCTTCGCGGGACGCAGCTTCGTCGGATGGGACCTCGCCCTGTCTCTCACACGCAGGCTGCGAGCGCGGGCGCGGCATGCGCGGCGCGCGGCGCGGGTCGAGCCCTTGGCGCAGCTGGCGTGGGCATGCTTGGCTGCGGCGCGAGCGTGGACGGCGGCGGCGGCCAGCGGCGGCGCTGCGGCGGCTGGAGTGACGGCTGGGCCGACGGCGAGGGCGCCACAGCTGAGGATTGTGAGGGCGATTGCTGGGAGGCTGCGGGGGAGGTACACCCTCAGCCTGTCGGTCGCTCACCGGATCCCTTTGAGCGAGGCGGGCGAATCTGGACGGTTGGGAGGGGGTCCCACGAAACTGTGCAACCTTGCCGCGGCGTAGCCCCGGTATTCCACCGGCACGGTGGGGCGGACTACTGGTCCGGCGCTGTGTCCTGCACCGCGGCGGGGGAGTCCTGCACCGCGGCGGGGGAGTCCTGCTCCGCGGCGGGGGAGTCCTGCTCCGCGGCGGGGGAGTCCTGCTCGATCGACTGCAGGGCAGCGTCGTCGCCGGCGTCGACGACCAGCGCGACGGCGCTCACGACGTCGTCGTCCTTGAGGTTCATCACGCGCACCCCGGTGGCCGAGCGGCCCTGCTGGGATATGCCGGCGGCGGATGTCCGCTGGACCATGCCGCCGACGCTGATGAACACGAGCTCCTGGTGCTCTCGCACTACCAGCGCGCCGGCCAGGCCGCCCTTTTTCTCGGTCAGGCCGATCGTCTTGACGCCCTTGGCACCGCGGTTGGTTTTTCGGTACTGGCTGATCTGGGTGCGCTTGCCGTAGCCGTTCTCGGTGACGACCAGCAGGTCCATGTCGTCGCGGGCGACATCCATGGCGATCACCCGGCCGGCCTTGCCGACGTCCATGCCGCGCACGCCGGTCGTGTCGCGACCCATCGCACGCGCGTCGGACTCGGCGAAGCGCACGGTCAGCCCGGCGCGGGAGACCATGATGATCTCGTCGTCCGGGTCGACGGCGCGAACGGCGAGCAGCTCGTCGTCGTCGCGGATGTTGATGGCGATGATGCCGTCGGCTTTGATCGGCGTGTTGTAGGACTGCAGCTCGGTCTTCTTGACGGTGCCGTTGCGAGTGGCGAACACGAGGAACTGGGCCTCAGTGAAGTCGCGTGTCGAGACCACCGCCTGAATCCGCTCTCCGTCGCGCAGCGGCAGGATGTTCACGAGCGCGCGGCCCTTGGCCGTGCGCTGCGCCTCGGGCAGTTCGTAGACCTTCGAGCGGTAGACCTTGCCGCGGTTGGAGAAGAACAGCAGGTAGTCGTGCGAGGAGCACACGAACAGGTGCTCGATGAAGTCGCCGTCCTTCATGTCCATCCCCGTCACCCCACGACCGCCCCGCTGCTGCTGACGGTAGGTGGCGAGCGGCAGCGACTTGATGTAGCCGGTCTGGGTGATCGTGATCACCATCTGCTGGTCGGCGATCAGGTCCTCGATGTCGATCTCGTCCTCGGAGTGGCTGATCTCGGTGCGGCGCTCGTCGCCGAAGCGCTCCCTGATCTCCGCGAGCTCCTCCTTGATGACGCTCAGCACGCGCGTCTCATCGCCGAGGATCGCGCGCAGCTCGGCGATCCGCTCGCTGACGTCGGCGTGCTCCTGTTTGATGCTGTCGGCCTCGAGCGCGGTCAGCTGTGAGAGACGCAGGTCGAGGATCGCGGTGGCTTGGATCGGGCTCAGCTCGAAGCGCTCGACGAGCTGCTCGCGGGCGGCGTCGCGGTCGCGCGAGCCGCGAATCAGTTCGATGATCTCGTCGAGGTGCTCCAGCGCCGTCAGCAGCCCCTCGAGGATGTGCGCGCGCGCCTCCTTCTCGGAGAGCTCGTGTTTGGTGCGGCGTACGATTACCTCGCGCTGGTGGGCGACGTAGTGGTGGATCACCTCGCGCAGGTTCAGCGTGCGCGGGACGTTGTCGACGAGCGCGACCATGTTGACGCCGAACGTCGTCTGCATGGGCGTGTGCTTGTAGAGCTTGTTGAGCACCACCTTTGGGATCGCGTCGCGCTTCAGCTCGATCACCAGACGCATCCCGCGCTTGTCCGACTGGTCGATCAGGTCCGAGATCTCCGGTATGCGTTTGTCGTTGACGAGTTCCGCGATCTTCGTCATCAGGTTGCCTTCGCCGCCCTTCTTGACCATGAACGGCAGCTCTGTGACGACGATCGCCTCCTTGCCGTGGCTGAGCGGCTCGATGTGCGCACGCGCCTGCACGCGCACGCGGCCGCGGCCCGTCTCGTAGGCGTCTTTGATGCCGCCGTGACCGAGGATGATGCCCCCGGTGGGGAAGTCGGGGCCTTTGACGTGGCGCATCAGGCCCGCCGTGTCGATGTCGGGGTCGTCGATGTACGCGACGGTCGCGTCGATCACCTCGCGCAGGTTGTGCGGCGGGATGTTCGTCGCCATCCCCACGGCGATCCCCGAGGAGCCGTTGACCAGCAGGTTCGGGAAGCGTGCGGGCAGGACCAGCGGTTCACGGCGCGAGCCGTCGTAGTTCTGCACGAAGTCGACCGTGTCCATGTCGAGGTCGCGCAGCATCTCGGTGGCGATGCGCGCGAGGCGGGCCTCGGTGTTGTGGCTGACGAAGCCGTTGGTCAGAAAAGAGTGGTCGTCCGTGTCCACCTTCAGCGAGTAGACGGGCTGCACGCCGGCGGGCTCGACCGAGGCGACCTCGGCGTAGTAGTAGTCGCCGCTCACGAGCGGAGCGATGACGTCGCGCACCTCTTTGGAGGAGATTCGCTCGAGGATCGCCGTGGATCCCTGCTCCCAGCGCTCGATGCGATCGACGTTGTGGCGCCTCAGCCAGTCGCGCTCGGTGTATGTCGATGCACCCTCTGCTCGTATGTATTGGGCAATGTGTGGAACGTGGTCGTGGCTCAGCGCCCGACTGGCGATCGGGATCTCAGCGAGCGAGCGCTCGAGCTTTGGCTGCTTTGCACCGAAGAAGCCGACACGGTTGGCAAACAGGCGCGCGTCGCGACGGTTGGTGATCACTACCTTGATCTCGCCCCGAGCTGAGACGCTGAGGCGCGACACGACGCCGAACTCCAGCAGCAGCTGCTGCACGTCTCGCGCAAGCTGCGAACTGCGCGTTGAGTAGGAGATCTGAATCGTGCTGCGCGGGAGAAGCGAGCAGGAGCCGTCGCCCTCGAACACCGCCTGGAGAAAGACGCGCTTGAGTCCCGAACCTCCAGCCCACACGAACTCTGGTACCCGCTTGTCCTCGCTGGCCAGTCCTTCCATCTCGGCTAGCGGACTCTTACGGAGCGCCACGAGATTCTGGACATCGAGCTCGTGGCAGAGACTGCCTGACCTGATCGTCCGCGAGTAGACGTAGCGCGGTCCACCGACGATCTTGTCGTAGGCGTCGACCACGGCATCGAAGAAGCCTCGATCGATGTTGTTGAAGCCAGCGCGCTTGTTGCTGAACCAGCCCTCGGATACGAAAGCTCCCGCCAGCAATGCCAGGGTCCGGTCACGGTCGTCCACCGCTTGGTCAACCGACTTGGGGCGATGAAGCAAGACCCGCTCTCCCGGGCCGATCTCCTCAAGAAGCTTCCACATCAGTAGCGGTACGCCAGCCATATCGAGCAAGCACAGGACCGGATGGTTGACCGTACCGGTCAGCTCATAGCCCTCCGTCGTTTGCAGCCGCAGGGTCGGGTGCTCACCGGAGTGGAACAGGACCGAGGCGTGCACCGGCCGACCCAGGCGGTCAAGCACCTCGAGGTCCACTGAGGAGTCCGAGTCGGGGGCGACATCCGGGACGAGGGAGTCGATCCGCGCGGTGCCCGTGCTCGTGCGAACGCGCGTGTCCCCTGTGACGCAGTACCTCATCGCGGCCGCCGGGTCGTCGTCGACGGAGCCGAAGTTGCCCTGGCCGTCGACGAGCTCGTTGCGCATCGAGAAGTCCTGCGCCATGCGCACGAGCGTGTCGTAGATCGCGGAGTCGCCGTGCGGGTGATAGTTGCCCATCACCTCGCCGACGATCTTGGCGCACTTGGCGTAGGAGCGGGTCGGCCCGAGGCCGAGCTCGTTCATCGCGTAGAGCACGCGGCGGTGCACGGGCTTTAGCCCGTCGCGAACATCGGGCAGCGCGCGGCCGACGATCACCGACATCGCGTAGTCGAGGTACGCAGTGCGCATCTCCTCCTCGAGCGCGCGCGGTTCGACTTTGCCCCCACCGATCACATCAGCCGATGCCATGACTTACCTCCTGACTACACATCGAGATTCGCAACCGCCCGGGCGTTGTCCTCTATAAACGCCCTGCGTGGCTCGACCTGGTCGCCCATCAGCATCGAGAAGGTGCGGTCTGCGGCGAAGGCGTCGTCGAGCGTGACCTGCGCGAGCGTCCGCGTGGCAGGGGCCATCGTGGTTTCGCCGAGCTGCTCGGCGTTCATCTCTCCGAGCCCCTTGAAGCGCTGCAGTTTGATGCCCTTCTGCGCGACCGCCATGACGGCCGGGTGCAGGTCCTCGAACGAGGGCGCGGCTTCGCGTGCATCGCCGAGGCGCACCTCGAAGGCGGGGACGCCGGCGAGCTCGATCAGCTGCGCGTGCACGCGCGCCAGTTGGCGATACTCCTGCGAGTCGAACAGGGCGCGCTTGATGCGATGGACGCGCGCGAAGCCCGTCTTTGCTTCAACCGCCCGGATGCGCAGCTCGAGCGGGTCTGTCTCGAGCAGCTCGGTGGAGTGGGTGTCGCCGCTGACGCCCGAGCGCCCGAGCACCTCGATCGCGGCGTCGGCGCTCAGCGCCTGCTCGCCCAGCAGCGAGGACTCCTCGAGGAACTGGACGACATCATGGCCGTGTGCTGCTCGCAGCGACGAGGACCAGCCCTCGTACTGCTTGAGCAGTCGGGTGAAGCGCTGCCAGCGCGCCTCGGTCAGCTTGAACTGCGTGCCGTGGCGGTCGAAGATCTCGAACTTCTCCCACTTGTCGGCGAGCAGGATCTCTTCAAGCTCAGAGTCCTTCTCGATGTAGCGCTCGCGCGAGCCCTGCTTGAGCTTGTAGAGCGGCGGCTTGGCGATGTAGACATAGCCCTTCTTGATCAGCTCTTCCATCTCGCGGAAAAGCAGCGTCAGCACGAGCGTCCTGATGTGGGCACCGTCAACATCGGCGTCACACATGAGTATCACCTTGTGGTAACGCGCGTTCTCGATGTTGAACTCGTCGCGCACGCCCGTGCCGATGGCCGTGATCAGGGCCTGGACCTCGGTGTTCTGCAGCACCTTGTCGATGCGCGACTTCTCGACGTTGAGGATCTTGCCGCGCAGCGGCAGCACCGCTTGGGTTTCGCGGTCGCGCCCCTGCTTGGCGGAGCCGCCGGCGGAGTCACCCTCGACGACGAACAGCTCGGCCAGGGATGGGTCCTTGATCGAGCAGTCGGCGAGCTTCCCCGGCAGCGTCGAGTTCTCGAGCGCTGACTTGCGGCGCGTCAGGTCGCGTGCCTTGCGGGCCGCTTCGCGGGCGCGCTGCGACTGCACGGCCTTGGAGATGACGGCGCGTGCCTCGCTCGGGTTCTCCTCGAGGAACTCGCCGAGGCCGGCGTTGACAATCGACTCGACGAAGCCCGCCATCCCGGGGTTGCCGAGCTTGGTCTTGGTCTGGCCCTCGAACTGGGGGTCGCGCAGCTTGACCGACACGACTGCGGTCAGGCCCTCGCGCGCGTCCTCGCCGGTGAGGTTCTCGTCTTTCTCCTTGAGCAGCCCGTGGTCGCGTGCGTACTTGTTCAGGGTGCGCGTCAGGGCCGAGCGAAAGCCGCTCAGATGCGAGCCGCCCTCGGGCGTGTTGATGTTGTTGGCGAACGAGTGGATCGACTCCTGGTAGGAGGCGTTCCACTGCATCGCGACCTCGGCGGCGCCCTCCTCGGACTCGCCGGCGAAGAACACGACCTTGCGATGCACCGTGTCCTTGTTCTCGTTCAGATACGCGACGAAGTCCTCGATGCCACCGTCGTATTGGAATTCGGCCGAGTGGCCCTCGGCGCGCGCGTCGACGATCGAGATCTTCAGGCCGCGCGTGAGGAAGGCGGTCTCGCGCAGGCGCTCCTCGAGCGTGTGGAAGTCGAAGTCGAGCGACTCGAAGATGTCGGCGTCGGGGAGGAACGTCACAGACGTCCCGGTCGGCGCGCCCTTGGCGAGCGCCTCGCCCTCGACCAGATCCGACTGGGGGATCCCGCGCGAGTACTCCTGGGAGTAGACGTGACCGTCACGCCGGATCTCGACGAGCAGGCGTTCCGAGAGCGCGTTGACGACTGACACGCCGACGCCGTGCAGCCCGCCGGAGACCTTGTAGCCGCCGCCCTCGCCGAACTTTCCGCCCGAGTGCAGGACCGTCAGCACGACCTGTACCGCGGGCAGTCCCTCCTTCTCCATCTTGGCGACCGGGATCCCACGGCCGTTGTCGACGACCGTGACCGAGTTGTCGGGGTGGATGACGACCGAGACCTCTGTGCAGAAGCCCGCGAGCGCCTCGTCCACAGAGTTGTCGACGACCTCGTAGACCAGATGGTGCAGTCCCATGACGCCGGTCGAGCCGATGTACATGCCAGGACGCTTGCGGACGGCTTCGAGGCCCTCCAGGACGGTGATGTCCTGCGCGTCGTAGTCGGCCGAGCCGCCACCCATCGACGGGTCGTTGACGCCGCCCTTACCTATGCTCTCTTCAGAGCTATTGCTGCCTGCCGCCAAATGGCCCTCCGATGACGTGAGAACGCCCCGGATTCCATGGGCGCGAGGGCCATGACCGGGGCGGGTTAGCTGTAGCCGAAATGATAGCATGGCGGCCCCCGTCACCGAGCCCTGAAACGCCGCTAAATCCCTGCAAAATGTGGGGAAATCGGGCGATGTAGACGTCCTCTGGACGAGAAGCGCTGGGGGCTCGCGCGGAGCGCGCGTCAGGCGGTGCGACAGCGCAGCGCGCGGATCTGCTCCGCGCCTAGCGCATCGTTGAGCCGCGGGATCAGCTCGGAGGCCATGAGGTCCAGCTCCTGCGCCCACACAGAGGCCTCGCACGTGACCGTGAGGACGCCGTCATGCTCGGCGGTGGGACTCGATGAGGCGGCGATCGCGGCGCCGACGGTGCTCTCCCACACCTCTTGCACGCGCGCAAGCGTGCTCGCCGGCGCAAGCGTGCTCGTGAGCTGCTCCAGTGCGGTGGCCAGGGGACGCGGCGCGTACCTGCTCACGCGGCGATCGCCTCCTGGAGGATCGCGCCGGGCGATATGCGCAGGCGGGTCACCGATGCGTCCGTCGCGCCCGGGACGTGGGCGAGGTCGGTCGTCGCGATCACGCTCTGCCCGCCGGCGCGCAGCTCGGTGGCGAGCAGCTCGCGTCGCTCGGCGTCGAGCTCGCTCATGACGTCGTCGAGCAGCATCAGCGGCGTGCGGCGCCTTTCGCTGGCGAGCACGGCGCGCTCGGCGAGCAGTAGCGCCAGCAGCGCCAGACGCTGCTCGCCCTGGGAGCCATACACGCGTAGCTCGCGTCCGTCGCGCACGAGCGCGAGCTCATCACGATGCGGTCCGTGGCCGGTGAAGCCCCGCTCGAGGTCACCCGGCAAGCGCTCGCGTAGCTCAGCCGCGAACTCCTCCTCGTCGGCGGCGCGCGAGCGGGGCCGGTACTCGACGGTGACCTGGCCGGCCAGGCCGAGCTGCACGGCGCGCTGGGCGAAAGGCACGGCCAGCAGCTCGACGGCAGCAGCTCGGTGGTCGCGCAGCTGGAGGGCCCTTGCGGCCAGCTCGCGATCCCATGTCGAGAGCGTGGCGTCCGAGGCGCGCCCGGAACGGATGCGGCCAAGCAGCGCGTTGCGCTGAGCCAGCACTCGTGAGTACTGCCTGCGCGCGTCGGCGCGGGGCGGCCAGATGGCCGCGACGACCTGGTCGAGGTGGGCTCGACGAATTGCCGGGGGTCCCTTCACGAGCTCGAGGCGATCGGGTAGGAACACGCTCACGAGCGGCCTGATCGCGACATCGAGCAGTCGCTCCACCGGCGCCCCGTCGGCGGTCATCCGCTTGACCGGCTGGGCGCTGTCGGCCAGCGTGCCGAAGCCGACGGTGAGCTCGTGGGCGTCGGCGCCATCGAGGACCCGCACCGCCACTCGCGTCGCTTGGGCGCCGAAGCGCACCAGCTCACGCTCGTTGCGGGTACGCGGCGAGCGCGCGGTGCAGCCGTAGTAGAGCGCCTCGAGTAGATTGGACTTGCCCGCTCCGTTGGGGCCGTGGACGACGGTCAGGCCCTCGCCGATCCCCGCCTCAGCGCGGGTATACGTGCGAAAGTCGCGCAGCTGCACGCTGAGCACGCGCACGGCCCCACCTCAGACGTTCAAACGAATCGGCATGATGAGATATACGAAATCGCCGGTGTCGGGTGATTCGATCAGCCCGGGCCGCAGCGGGCTGATCAGCTTCAGGACAAGCTCGTCGGACTCGATGCTCTCGAGTCCGTCGCGCAGGAACTCGGGGTTGAAGCCGATCTCGAACGGCTCGCCGTGGAAGGGCACCGGGATCGCCTCACTGGCCTCGCCGACGTCCGGCGTCTGCGCGGAGACGGTCAACGTGCCCTCGCTGAAGCTCAGGCGCAGCGGGGCGTTCTTCTGCGCGAGCAGGCTGATGCGACGAACGACATCTGTCAGCTCGGCGCTGGCGAGTCGCAGCTCGTGCTCGACCGACTCCGGAAGCAGCTGGCGGTAGTTCGGGAACTGGCCGTCGATCAGGCGCGATGAGAGCACGACGTCGCCGAGCTCGAAGACCGCCTGGTTCTGCCCGACGCTCACGGCGATCGTCTCGCTCGGAGCCTGCTGGGCGATGCGCACGAGCTCTTGAAGGGCTCGTGCGGGAACGTTGGCCTCGAGGCTGCCCTGTAGGGGCGACTCCAGGCCGGTCTCCTTGACGCTGAGCCTGTAGGAGTCGGTGGCGACCATACGCAGTTGCTGCCCGGAGGCGGACATCAGGATCCCGGTGAGCACGGGACGCGTCTCATCGCGCGAGGCGGAGCGGGCGACACGGGCGACGGTTTGTACGAACGCATCCGCCGGCAGTACCACCCGCGTGTCTGGTGATGGCGCAGGCAGCGAGGGGAAGTCCTCCGCACGCAGCGTGCGGAGGTGGAAGGTGGTGGGGCCGCAGATCAGCTCGACGTCCTGCTCGGCGGAGCGCAGCTCCATGGTGAGCGTCTCCGACGGCAGCGAGCGGGCGACGTCGAGAAGCAGCCTGGCGGGGAGGACGGCGGATCCTGGGCGGGCGACTTCGGCCTGAAGCGGAACGCGCAACCCGATCTCCATGTCGGTGGCGAGGAGCTCCGGCGTGGAGTCAGGCGACGCGGAGATCATTACGCCCGAGAGTGCCTGCACGGCACTCCGCGACGAAGCGACGCGGGTTGTCGTCTGAAGCTGCGCTAGCAGGTCGGCTGATGAGAGTGAGAGCTTCATGACGGTGTTGCTGGGTATGGATGAGTATCAGTAGGGGTTGGGGACATGTGGATTTGCGACGGGCAGGCGGTAATCGCGGTGCTGGTCGGTGGACGGCGCTGTGGACGGCGTGGTTGAAGTCTCTCAGGATGGGCGGTCGGCGGTGCGACGACGGTTCACGGCTGTGTGGAGCTCAACGCTCGACACAGCTTCTCCACAGCCTCGCGGGAGGCGTCATCGGCGGCGATGCGCGCGGAGGCTCGCCGCCAGGCGTGCAGGACGGTCGTGTGGTCGCGACCACCGAACTGGCGCCCGATGGCGGGCAGCGACTCGCCGGTGAGCTCGCGGGCGAGGTACATGGCGAGTTGCCGAGGCCATGCCACGCGGGCGACGCGGGCGGAGGAGATGAGCTCGTCGGGGGAGAGTCCGAAGTGCTCACATGCGGCCGCCTGGATCTCGGCGATCGTGCGCGGCCGCTGGGCCGCCGCTGCGCTGCGGGGATAGAGGCTGTCGAGGACCTCACCTGCGAGCTCGGCCGTGAGCGGCCTGCCGGTGAGCGAGCTAAACGCGACGACCCGGATAAGGGCTCCCTCGAGCGCGCGCACGTTGGTGGTGATCCGCTCGGCGATCACGTCGAGCGCGTGGATGTCCGCGAGCACGATGTGGTCATGCTGCACCCGCTTGCGCAGGATCGCGAGCCGGGTGGTGAGATCGGGAGGCTTGACGTCGGCTACGAGGCCGGCCTCGAAGCGCTCGCGCAGACGATCCTCGAGCGCCTGGAGATCGTGAGGCGGGCGGTCTGAGGTGAGGACGATCTGGCGCCCACCGTCGTGCAGGGCGTTGAAGGTGTGGAAGAACTCCTCCTCGGTCTTGGTCTTACGCTCGAGGAACTGGACGTCGTCTACGAGCAGCACGTCGACGTCGCGAAAGCGGAGCTTGAACGTCTCGGTGCCACCACCGGAGAGGGCGCCGAGGAACTCGTTCGTGAAGGCCTCGCCGGTCGTGCAGCGGACCGTGAGGCCGGGGTTGTGGGCGAGCAGCATGATCGCGATCGAGCTGAGCAGATGGGTCTTGCCGACGCCTGGGGGCCCGCAGATGAAGAGCGGGTTGTAGGCCTGGGCTGGCATCTCGGCGACCGTGAGCGCGCTTGCGTGCGCGAGGCGGTTGCTGTCGCCGATCACGAACTGGTCGAACGTCAGCTTGGGATTGCCGAGCGGACCCGTGGGCGTCGGCGCTTGGGGGGCCGTTCGCGGTCGAGCGCTCGCGGGCGACCGATCCGCAGAGCGGCGCCGAGGATTGCGCGACTGGGTAGCGCCTGTGACGGGAGGGTCACCTTCGGTCGACGCGGCGATGATCTCAACGCTCGCGTTGGGTCCGAGCACGAGCTGGACGCTGGCCTCGATCGCGCGGCCGAAGCGCTCGCGAATCCAACGGCATGCATGCAGGGGGGCTTCGACGAGCAGACGCTCATCCTCGAGCTCGAGCGCGCGGAGTGGCTCTAGCCAGATGCGGTAGGTGGTCTCATCGACGATGAGCGCAAGCTGCGCTTGCACCCGCGACCATATGTGCTCGAGCTCACGGCTCACGGCAGCGCTCGTCCGCTCCTCTCCAAGAGACAGTGCTGGGAACTATTCGAAGGAGGACCCTGGGGCCCGGTCGAGCGACTATACCCAACGCCCACCGGGGCTCGTGGGGGGTGCCCGCATTTGGCGGGAAAAATCGCCGGGACCAAGGCGGTCCTATACTGCAGGCCGGCATGAAGCGCACCTACCAGCCAAAGAAGCGCAAGCGCGCCCGCGCGCACGGGTTCCGTGCGCGTATGGCCTCGCGTGCCGGGCGCCTCACACTTAAGCGCCGTCGTGGCAAGGGGCGCAAGCGCCTCTCCACCTGAGGGACGTGGTGGTACGGACCCCGAGGCCGGCGGACGCACGATGAGATCGCGCCCTTCGGCACGCGGCCGGCTGTCGCGCAGCGCTGAGTTCGAGCGGGTCTACCGGCACGGGCGCTCGGTCGCCAACCGCCAGCTGGTGCTGTACACGTTCCCGAACGCGTCGGCCCAGAGACCGCGACTGGGGCTGTCGGTTTCGCGCAAGGTGGGGGGCGCGGTGCAGCGCAACAAGGTCAAGCGATTGCTGCGCGAGGCGTTCGCGCACGCCGAGGAAGAGCTGATCCCCGGTCAGGATGTGGTGGTCGTGGCCCGCCCGCCCGCCGGGGAGCTGGCCGAGCGCGAGGGGCTCGCCGGGATGGATGCGGCGCTCGCGGAGTTGATCGGCAAGGCCGGGCTGCGCGGCGGTTCGGCGCAGGAGGGCGAGCAAGGGGGCGGGCGCCCATGAGCTCGTCCGCTTCCCAGCACGCGTCACCACCCCCCCCGCACGGGCTCGCGCGCGTGGCGCGGATGATCCTCGTCACGCCGATCGTCGTATATCAGCGTGTGATCTCGCCGGCGATTCCCCGCCGCTGCAAGTACGAGCCGACCTGCTCGCGCTATGCGGTCGAGGCGATCGGTCAGTACGGCATACTTAGAGGCTTGGTGCTCGCTGGGTGGCGTCTGCTGAGGTGCAACCCGTGGAGCCACGGCGGATACGATCCGGTGGCGGCCCAGCGGGTGTTCAGGATTGGGAGTCCCACCCGGGGTCCCGATCGTGTCGGCTGAGGGGGCGCAGGGCGCTCAGTCCACAGCCGGCTGACAGCCGCAGCCCATAAGGCCCCACCCACGTGCCCACCACCACGACCGCCGAGATCCCCTAGAGCATGCCAATCCTCGCCAACGTGATCCAGGATGCGTTCTCGCCCCTGATCAGCGTCTTCGAAGAAATCATGGTCTTCATCCACGCCCACGTCGTGGGCGGGAGCTGGGGGCTCGCGATCGTCGGCCTGACGGTGCTGATCCGCGCGATCCTCGTGCCGCTCACGTACAGACAGCTGAAGTCGATGCAGGAGATGCAGCGGCTGGCCCCCGAGATCAACAAGCTGAAAGAAAAGTACAAGGAGGACAAACAGCGCCAGCAGCAGGAGATAATGAAATTCTACCAAGAGAACAAAATCAATCCCTTGGCGTCCTGCCTGCCCCTGCTCCTGCAGCTGCCCGTGTTCGTGTCGCTGTTCTACATGCTCAGGACCGACCTGAAGAAGCACATCTGCGGGAAGGCTCTGACCGCGCACCACATCATCACGTCGAAAGCGATCGAAAAAGCGACGTGCAACGAAGTGGCGCCGCACTCGGCCAAGTTCCTGTTCATCCCCGACATCACCAACAAGGCGACCGGCGTGGTGCTCGTGGTGCTGATCGTGCTCTATGTGGGCTCGCAGCTCGGCTCGACGTTGATCGCGACCGCCACCGCCGACCCCAACCAGCGTCGCCTGATGCTGCTGCTGCCGGTGGTCTTCGTCGTGATCCTGTATCGCTACCCGGCTGGCCTGCTGGTCTACTGGATCACCACCAACCTGTGGACGGTCGCGCAGCAGTTCCTGATCCGCCGCCGCCTGCCACCCCCGGAAAGGCCGGCGCCCACCGCCAATGGAAAGCCCAACCGCTCGCTTCGCCAGGCGATCGCCGACGCTGCCGGCGGAGCCGCAGCGGCCGCCCCCCAGCCCGAGCCCGCAGGCGCGTCCGGTGGTGTCTCGACCGGGCCGCCTCCACCCCGCCCACCGCGCAAGAAGAAGAAGCGCTCGGGTAGAAGGCGATGAGCGGCCGGGACGACGAGCGCGACGGGGACGCGGCGGCGGGCGAGCTCGAGCCTCCGGAGGCGCTTGAAGAGCTGCTCGAGGAGATCGCCGACGGGCTGCGTCTCGACGTCGAGGTGCAGGTCGAGGAGCGCGACGGCATCCTGGGCGGCCGCCTCGAGGGCGAGGACGTGGGGCTGTTCATCGGCCGCCACGGGCAGACGATCGACGCCGTGCAGCACCTGGCGCAGCGCATCGTCTTCCCGGAGGGCCCATCTTCGGTGCGCGTCGTGATCGACGCCAACGGATATCGCGAGCGTCGCGCTGACGCGCTGCGCGCGGAAGCGGATCAGGCGGCGGATGAGGCGCTGAGCTCGGGCGAGCCGGTCGAGCTCGACCCGCTGCCGCCGTTCGAGCGGCGGATCGTGCACGAGTACCTGCGCGACCGCGGAGACGTGGAGACGCACAGCGAGGGCAACGAGCCCGAGCGGTATCTCGTGGTCACGCCGCTGGCGGGCGATGGCGCCGCCTAGCGTTTCACGTGAAATCATCAACGGGCTGACCGCCGAGCAGCAACGCCAGCTGAGCATGGTGCTGGCGGTGCTCGAGTCAGACGAGCACGCACCGACAGCGGTCCGTATACCAGAGCGGGCTGCGCAGGCACACGTCGCGGACTCGCTCGTGGCGCTCGAGCTCGACGCGGTCCGCGCCGCGCAGCGAATCGCCGACCTCGGTAGCGGCGCCGGGTTTCCGGGGCTTGCGCTCGCCGTCGCGCTGCCCGCCGCTGAGGTCAGCTTGATCGAGAGCCAGCGGCGCAGGTGCGAGTTCCTGGAACGGGCGTGTGCCGCGGCGGGGGTCGAGAACGCACACGTCGTGTGTGCTCGTGCCGAGGAGTGGCGGGACGGCATCTCGCGGATCGACGTGGTGGTGGCGCGGGCGCTTGCCCCGCAGCCGGTGGTGCTCGAGTACGCAGCGCCGCTGCTGAGGGTGGGTGGCACGTTGGTCGATTGGCGTGGCAGGCGCGACCCGGCGGCAGAGAAAGCCGCGGAGCAGGCGGCGTCGTTGCTGGGACTGCGCAGGGAGGAGATTCGCCATGTGGTCCCGTTCGAGGGCGCGACGGACCGTCATCTGCACGTGTTCGCGAAGGTGGACGAGACGCCAGCGCGCTTCCCGAGGAGAGCGGGGATCGCGCGCAAGCGGCCGTTGGGGAGCTGAGCGATCGCCCGGGAACGGGCGTTGCGCCCATTTCCCGCCGATGAGCAGCCACGCGAAGCCGATCGTCGCTAGCGTGCCTGCGGATGGGCACGATTTATGCGATCGCCAACCAGAAGGGCGGGGTGGGCAAGACCACCACGGCGGTGAACGTCGCGGCGTGCATCGCGGAGGCCGGCTACGAGACGCTGCTGGTCGACGTCGACCCGCAGGCGAACGCGACGGTGGGACTGGGCATCGCCCGCTCGCAGATCCCTGGGCTGTATGAGGTCCTTTCGGGCGAGGCCACCGCTCAGGAGGCGCTCGTCGAGACGCCGATCCCGGGTCTGCGCGCGCTGCCTGCCGGCCCGAACCTCGCAGGCGCGAACATCGAGCTGCCGCGCATCGACGGCTACGAGCAGCGCCTGCGCGAGTGCCTGGCGCCGATCAGGGACAGCTTCCGCTACATGCTGCTCGACTGCCCTCCGTCGCTGGGGCCGCTGACGGTCTGCGCGCTGGTGGCCGCCGATCGCGTGATCGTGCCGGTCCAGACGGAGTACTTCGCGCTGGAGGGACTGGCGGGGCTGCTGGAGACGCTGGCGCTCGTCCAGCGGGAGCTGAACCCGCGCCTGACGGTTGCGGGCATGCTGCTGACGATGCACGACAGTCGCACGCGCCTCGGCCAGGACGTGGAGCGCGAAGTGCGCGCTCACTTCCCGGACCTGGTGTTCGACACGGTTATCCCGCGCAACGTGCGGGTCGGCGAGGCTCCGAGCTACGGTCTGCCGGTGACCCATCACGATCCCCACAGCGCCGGCGCGGAGGCGTACTTCGAGCTTGCAAAGGAGGTGGCGGCGCGTGGCTAAGCCGAGACCTGGGATGGGCAGGGGGCTGGGCGCGATCCTGTCGGTGTCGGTGGAGGGAGCGCAGCAGGGCGGGGAGCAGCTGCGCGAGCTGTCGATCGAGCTGATCTCGCCCAACCCGAAGCAGCCGCGCCGGCGTTTCGACCAGGACTCGCTGGAGGCGCTGGCTGGGTCTCTGGGCGAGCGCGGCGTGCTGCAGCCGGTGCTCGTGCGCCCGCGGCCGGGCGGCGGCTATGAGCTGGTGGCCGGCGAGCGCCGCTGGCGCGCGGCGCGCATCGCCGGGTTGGAGAGCATTCCGGCGATCGTGCGCGAGCACGAGGACGCCCACGCGCTCGAAGCGGCGCTGGTCGAGAACATGGCGCGTGAGGACCTCAACCCGATCGAGGAGGCCCGTGCGTGCGCGGCGCTCGTGGAGGAGCTCGGGCTGACGCGCGAGGACGTCGGTCGACGCGTGGGGCGCAGCCGGGTGGCGGTCAGCAACCTGGTGCGCCTGCTGGACCTGCCTGACGAGGCGATCGAGCTCGTGCAGGGCGGGGCGCTCAGCGAGGGCCACGGCCGGGCACTGCTGCTCGCCCACGAGCACGGCGAGCGGCGCAGGCTGGCGCGCGAGGCGGCAGAGCAGGGATGGTCGGTGCGGGTCACCGAAGAGCGCGCTCGCGCCGCCAACAAGCGTGAGTCCGAGCCCGCGCAGACCGCCGGGCGTGCCGGCAGCGCCCACCGGGTGCACCCAGACCAGCAACACGCCGCTCGCGAGATCGCGCAGGCGCTGGGCCAGGCGCTGGGCGCGGACGTGAGCGTCAAGCCCACCAGCGACGGCCGCTACAGCGCCCAACTGACCTTCGCGTCACCCGATGAGGCGCTCGAGCTTGCAGAGCGGATCCGCCCGCGAGCGGGCGTGTAGCGCGCTGCTCCGCCCGCCGTCCGAGCGCATCCGCGAACCGCCCGCCACGCCGCTGAGCCGCGAACGCCCCGCCTCACGTGGCCGCTAGAATCGGCGGCCGCGGGCGATTAGCTCAGTTGGTTAGAGCGCTTCTCTGATAAGGAAGAGGTCCCAGGTTCGAGTCCTGGATCGCCCATTCGCCGAATCCCTGCTTAGTTGCAGGTCTTGCGCGCTAGCGGCCTCGCCACAAACTGGCCGCGGCCACCGCTTGAGTCGGTCGACGGGTGCGCGGCTTTGAGGTCCGCGCGGCGGGTCGGCGTGCGGACGAGCGACTGGTGTAGCTGACACCGGTACCGGGGAGGCCGACCGTCTTGGTGCGCTGACCGCGACTATTGACCGAGTAGTGCGCCCCACGTCCTCCGACGGTCACGCCAACGCTGCGCTTGTTGAGATTGAGCTTTACACCCGACCCCAGTTTGATGCTACGACGCGCACGCAGATGTCCCACGAGCTCATACCCCCTTTCCACATCGCACGACTGGCATACCGGGACAAGCTATCGCGGCAATTTGCCGATTGGTCAAGCCGCCCGAACTCTCCGAATATTTGGCCACGCTGCTCCGGTGCGACAACCGCGGTGGCTTTTGAGCCATGACTGCTGCCGAGATTGTCGAGCGAGTGCTTCGGGCATGCTGCTCCACGAGGCGCTGACGCAGGGCGAGTTCTTGCTGAGACGTGGCGTCCGTGGAAGGGCTCTCAGCGGGCGGCCGGCGCGGCCGAGGAAAGACCCAGCTTCCAGTCAGCTGCGACCTTGACCAGCGACTCCGGTGGCGGGTCGGTCAGGGCAATCGGCGTTCCTGTCCCTTCAAGCTCCGCCCGGTCCTCGAAGAGAGCAATGCAGGCATGTCCGTCACGGCTTGACGCGAAGACGATGGCTGCGACGTCGAGGTTGTCGTAGGCGTCGGTGGCGATCGTCTGCGTGACGACTCGCCGGCGCGTGGTGACCTCGTGCATGTCCAGATGGGACATGCCGTGATCGGCCAGGAGCTGCGCGTGGCGCGTCTCAATCCCTTGACGTTGATGGGCGTCGGTGAGATCGAGCAGGCGTCCCTCGTAGACGAGGGTGCAGGGCACGAGCACGTTGTCTTGTCGCCACTTCTCGGTGATCGCGGCTTTGGGCAGAGATGACGCGGCCTCTGCTCCGTAGACCTCCAGGTGTTTCGCGATTACCTCGGCATTGGGTCGCAGATCGGCAAGCACCTCGCGTAGCGCCGTCTCCTGCGTCGTCGCGCAATACAGCGTGCGATGTCGGCGCTGGACATCATCGAAGCGGTGCCCCCAAGAGCAGCGATCACGGGGCGCGAATCCCAGCGGGTCAGAGTAGTGTGCGACTCGCCAGAGACCAGCCCGGCGATCGTGCAGACTCACCCGTCCGCGCTCGCGAACTGCTTGGCAGCTCGCGCGACGTCGGTGAACTGCTGGTCAGTCGTGGCCGTCCCGAGAACCTCGACCGGCGCTTGGTCATCGAGGCGCGTGTTGGTGCCGAATAGCCACGCCTTGGCTGTTTCCCAGTCGTAGAGCTCGACGATCATGCTCACCGCCTTGTAGCCCTCACGCAGGCGCCTGGCAGTCGCTTGCTGCGGGCGGTGCTCGCCGCGGCCGATCCGCCCGATCTGGCGGGTGTCGGCCAAGCCGGCCATATGGGCGGTCAGCGCTTGGCCGAGGTTCGCCTGGAGCTGCTCGGCAATAGTCCCGATCTCTAGTGTGGTTGCCTCGCGCTCGACCTCGAGCGTGCGTTCCTTGGTGAGCATGAGCTGGCTCCTCTATACGGACGGCTGCGCCTGTCGCAACTTTCCGGGTACCTTACCACACTCTACACCAGCAATTACACCGTCGCCTAGCCGTTCGAAACGCCGTCAGTCCACTGAGCAGCCTAGTCGACTCTCGCTTCGGTTGAGATGGCAGCCCTGCCAATATCGCCAGCGATCGGCCGCAAATTGCGGATATTCTGCTGATCGGCTACTGGAGAGCCCGGGGCGGCAAGTCCCCCGGACAACGGTGTGGGCGATCGGCAAGCGTATGGGCACCGCGACCGCGCGTCGCGTCGCCTACCTCCTCATCCGCTCAGGCCACGAACAAGTCCTCGCCGGCGATCTGCCCGCACTGAACGTCAAAGGCGCGGCCACGCCACTGGACCGCTCCAACGGATACGGCATGACCCGCAGACAGGCCACGCGCGACCCGCAGACAGGTGTGCTGGTCAATGTCCCCGCCGAGCAGCTGCGGGGATGGCTCGACCCGGCGAGCCTGGGATGATCGACTACCCCGAGAACGAGCCGCTGCGCGAGCAGACCACCCTGCCCGAGGCCGAAGCTTGTTAGTACCATGTTGGCAGCACAAGCCGCCGCCGTTCCCCCAAACCGACGACGCCTTCAGGAGGTCCACGATGCACGAAGCTGACAACGACCGCAACCGTTCCGCGGGCGCCCTCGAGACATCCCCGCTGGTCGTGGGGATCGTCGGGATCTCGATCCCCGTCTCCCTGCTCGCGCTGGCGGCCGTCACCGGAAGCGTGGTCGCGCTGGTGTTCGCAGTCCTCGGGATGCTGGTGGTCGGCGCCGCCACGCTGGCCTTCATGTTCCGCCTGACGGCCGATCCGCCGGAGCTCGAAGGGCGCGCCGTAGCCGGCGAATAGCCGGCGCCTCGGCGAGCGGAGCGCCTCCGAATGAGTCGGCGCGGCGGGGCCTAGCAGTCGTCGCCGGTCCCGCCGTCACCCGCTGCGCGCGTGGCTTCCTCGTGCAGGATGCGCCAGCCCTCCATGAACTGCGCGCGCGCGGCCGCCGGGAGGCGTTCGAGCGTACCCCGTAGCGGCGCGAGCGCCCGGCCCAGCCAATCGCCGATGACCTCGGCGTAGTCCCCGTGCAGGCGCACGATCGTGCGCCTGCGGTCGGTCTCGTCCTCGGCGCGCTCGAGCAGGCCCACGCGACTCAGCTGCCCGACGATCGCGCTCGTCGTCGACAGGCCCAGCCCCATCCGGCGGGCCAGCTCGCTCACGCTGAGCGGCCCGGCGGCCGCGACGGCGAGCAGCGCCGGCATGTGACGCGGCCCGAGCGATCCGCGCGCTACCGCGTCGCGCAGCTCCTGCGGCGGCGGGCTCGAATGCTTGAGGCTGCGGAGCGTCTCCCAGAGCAGCGACGAGAGCTCGTCGAGGTCCTCGTCGATCGCTGTTCCGGAGTCGGTTCGTGTGTCAGCGGCTGGCAACGGCACGTCGGCCTGCTACTTTCAATATCAAAGTGTTCGTACTTGCAACAGTTCGTACGAAGTATACCGCGAAAGGAGCAGCCGCCGATGAGCTCCACTGAGCTGGCCCCGCAGAACCCCGGCATCGTCGCTCGCAGCGCCCAATGGGCGGTGCACCACCGCCGATTGGTGGTGATCGGCTGGCTCGTGCTGCTGATCGGCGCGCTCGGGGTCTCGGGTGCGATCGGCACCGAATACTCCAACAACTTCTCGCTCCCCGGAACCGAGTCGCAGCGCGCCGCCGACCTGCTGAAACGCGACTTCCCAGCCCAGGCCGGCGACGCCGACCAGATCGTGCTAGCGGCCCGCCAGGGCCACATCGCCGACGCGGCCGTGCGCTCGCGCGTGGCGCCGATGCTGGCCGCCGTCGCGCGCCTGCCGCACGTCACCGGCGTGATCAGCCCATACACGGCCAAGGGCGCACGGGCGATCTCCGCCGACGGCAAGATCGCGTTCGCGACGGTCACCTTCGACGAGCGCGCCAACCTGATTCCGCCGGCCGCCACCGAACGCGTGATCAGCGTCGCCAAGGGCGCCGGCTCGCCGCAGCTGCAGGTCGCGCTCGGAGGCCAGGCGATCGAACAGGTGCAGAAGCCCTCGCTCGGCGCGGCCACCGCTATCGGCCTGCTCGCGGCGATCATCGTGCTGCTCGTGACCTTCGGCTCGCTGATCGCGATGGGCCTGCCGATCATCACGGCGCTGCTCGGGCTCGGAACCGGCATCGGCCTGGCGGGTCTCGCCTCGCGCGTGATCGGCATGCCCAGCTTCGCCACCGAGCTCGCGGCCATGATCGGCCTCGGTGTCGGGATCGACTACGCGCTGTTCGTGGTCACCCGCTTTCGCGAGAACTACCTCCGTAGCGGCGATGTGCACGCCGCGATCGCCGGCGCGATGGACACCGCCGGCCGGGCCGTCCTGTTCGCGGGCGCGACGGTGATCATCGCGCTCCTGGGGCAGTTCGCGCTCGGCGTCGACTTCCTCTACGGCCTCGCGGTCGCCTCCTCGCTGGCTGTGCTGATGACGATGCTCGCCGCGCTGACGGTACTGCCGGCGCTGCTGTCGCGCTTCGGCGAGCGCATCGGACGACGCAGGGGCGCACGCGGGCGCGCGGCGGGTGCCGGTGCCGCGAGCGCGGGCGCCCACAGCGCCGAGCCGACGGGCTTCTGGGCGCGCTGGTCGGGACTCATCGAAAGACACCCGTGGCAGGGCGCGATCGCGGGCCTGGCGATCATGCTCACGCTCGCATCGCCCGCGCTCGCCCTGCGCCTGGGCAACAGCGACGCCGGCAATAACCCCCCTGGACAGACCACCCGCCAGGCCTACGACCTGCTCGCCAAGGGCTTCGGCGCCGGGGTCAACGGCCCGCTACTGCTCGTCGCTAGCCTTCCCCACCAGGGCGACGCGGCGGCGCTCGCGCGCATCGCGACCACGCTGCGCGCGACCAGCGACGTCGCCTCCGTGTCGGCCGCGCGCGTGAGTCCGCACGGCCTGACCGCGGTCTTCAACGTGTACCCGCGCTCCGCGCCACAGGCGCTGGCGAGCACCGAGCTCGTAACGACCCTGCGCGAGCGCACGCTGCCACCGCTGGCGAGCGCCACCGGCACGACGCTGCTCGTCGGCGGCGCGAACGCCGCGCAGATCGACTTCACCCACGTCCTCGCCAGCAAGCTGCCGCTGTTCGTGGGCGTCGTGGTGCTGCTGTCCGCGCTCCTGCTGTTCGTGGTCTTCAGGTCGCTGGTGATCCCGCTGCAGGCAGCCGTCATGAACCTGCTGTCGATCGGCGGCTCGCTCGGGGTGGTGGTCGCGATCTTCCAGTGGGGCTGGCTCGGCGGCCTGTTCGGGGTGAAGGGCGCTCCGATCCAGGCGTTCATACCCGTGCTGCTGTTCGCGATCGTCTTCGGCCTGTCGATGGACTACGAGGTCTTCCTGGTCTCGCGCATCCACGAGGAGTGGACGCGAACGCGCGACCCGCACGGTGCCGTTCGCCATGGCCTCGCCTCCACCGGGCGTGTCGTCACAGCAGCGGCCACGATCATGATCTGCGTCTTCAGCTCGTTCGCGGTCGGCGATGAACGCGTGCTGAAGCTGTTCGGCCTCAGCCTCGCGAGCGCCGTGTTCCTCGACGCGTTCGTCGTTCGCAGCCTGCTGCTGCCGTCAGTGCTGCAGCTGCTCGGACGCCGCACGTGGACGCTGCCCGCCTGGATGGAGCACCGGCTGCCGCACATCGCCATCGACCGCGACCTCGGCACCGTCGAACCCGCGTTCGAGGAGGGGTAGCAAAACACCGGTCTCGGGCCGGGCCGACGGGTAGCGCCTCACAGCAGCGCTACCCGACGCGCTCGGTATCAGGACACGAGCAGCGTGAACGTGGCCGTTGCCGTCTGGTGGACGCGCGCGGTGGCGTCGGTGACCCTCACCGTGATCGGGAATGAGCCCCCGCTCGGATACCTTCTCGCCGACACCGTCCCGGACAGCAGGCCCGTCGAGCTCAGCCTCAGGCCCCGCGGGAGATGCCCTGCTGTCACCTTCCACTTGTATGGAGTGAGTCCGCCCACCGCCGTCAGCTGCTGCGCGTAGTGAGCGCTGAGCGTCACCTCGGGCAGCGCGGTGGTCGTGACGTGGAGTCCGAGGACCGTCAGCGTGAACTGCTGGATGCTGTTGGCGCCGATGCCGTTGCTGGCGGTGAACGTGATCTGGAAGGTCCCGATCTGCGTCGGGGTGCCCGAGAGCACGCCGTCGGAGTAGCTCACGCCGGTCGGCAGATCGCCCCACTTCGCGATCGTCGGTTGCGGCGTCCCACTTGCGGTCACCGTGAACGCGCCGGGCGCCCCGTAGCTGAACGTGGCTTCGTCGGCCGAGGTGATCGCCGGCGGCGCGTCGACCGTGAGCGTGAAGCTCTGGGTGGAGAAGCCGACGCCGTTGGTGGCGGTGAACTTGATCGGGTACACGCCTTCCCGTGTCGGGGTGCCCGAGAGCACGTCGGTGGCCACGTCGAATTTGACGCCGTTGGGCAGCGGGCCGCTCTCCGTGATCGTGGGCGTCGGGTTGCCGGTCGCCGTCACCGTGAAGCTGCCTTCCGTCCCCTCCGTGAACGTCGTGGCGCCCCCCGACGTGATCGTGGGCGCGGCGTCGACGGTGAGCGTAAAGCTCTGTTCGACGCCCGCGCCGACGCCGTTGGTGGCGGTGAACGTGATCGCGTAGGTCCCGTCCTGCGTCGGCGTGCCGGAGAGCACGTCGGTCGTGGGGTTGAATTCGACGCCGTTGGGCAGTGTCCCGGACTCGGTGATGCCCGGCGTCGGAGTGCCGGTCGCGGTGACGGTGAAGCTGCCTTCCGTCCCCTCGGTGAACGTGGCGCTGCTCGCTGAGGTGATCGCCGGCGCCTGATCCACCGTCTCGCTGGTCGTGCCCGACGAGCCCGCGTAGTTCGCGTCTCCCGCGTAGCTGGCGGTGACTTCGTCGGCGCCAGCATGTGCGAGCGCGGTGGTGCACGTCGCCCTGTCGGGGGCGCTGAGGCTCAGCGGCTCGGCGCCGCATCCGGCGATCGGCCCATAGCTGTCGGAGAACGAGACCGTGCCCGTCGGCGTGCCGACGCCGGGTGATACGGGGGCGATGGTCGCCGTGTAGGTGACAGGTGAGCCCACCGTGCCCGTGCCTTCGTTGGACGAGCTCAGCGACGTGGTCGTGGCGACGCCCGGCGACGTGGCTGAGGTGAGCTGCATCGTGAGGATGTTGCGGTAGATCGCAGGATCCTTGGCGCCGATCTTGTATTTGGACGAGCCCGTGCCCAATTCCGTGCCGACCGACGTGATCGGTTTGGGCAGGCGGTAGCCGGAGAAGACCATCGTCAGCGAGCCGTTCGGGTTCTGCACCACGGCCGGCCCGTACGCGCGGCCGGAGTAGTAGGCGCTGATCCCGAGCGCTTCGTTTTTGCCTTTGGCGAGCGCTTCGTCCTGTTCGCGCGAGGCGTTGAATTCGTATTCGGTGCTCAGCACGACCTTCGGGACCGACCACGTCTGGCCGCCGTTCGTTGAGGACGTGTAGAAGATCTGGTTGAACGCGTCGCTGTCGCCGTCGCTCGGCCACGCTCCGGACAGGAACATGCCGAGGCTGCCGTCGGGGTTGGTGACGATCGTCCCGCGCGAGCCGATGTAGCGCAGCTCGACCGTGTCGGGGCTCCCGGGCGACAGGTTGGTCGGAGCGGTCGGAGAGGTCGTCGCGACGGTCGGGTTCGCGCTGCTTTCAGGGCTCTCCTGCTGGTTGGGGTTGGACAGGTCGGTGTAGGCGCCGCTGTCCTCGCCGCTGTCAGTCACCGATTCGCTGCTGATCGCGCCCAAGTCCGTGAAGCTCACGCCGTTGGTGGTGTACGCGGCGCGCACCAGCGAAAGGTCCTCGTTGTTGCCGAACAGCTCCGTCGGGCCCGAGGTTTTTCCGTTTTTGCCCTCGCCCGTCTGTTTGAGCACCGAGTAGGGGACGACCGCCGCGTTCGGCCCGCCGACCTCTGTTTCTTCGGCGATCGACTCTGCCGATGTGCCCTGTTCGTTGCAGCCGATGAGGTTGACGCTGCCTGCCGGCGGTTTCGTGCCCGTGGTCAGCGAGCCAGGCTCCCAGCTCGTGCATTTCAGCGGCTGGATGAAGTTGCCGCTCGCGTCGGTGACGCCTACGTAGACGGTGAACGAGCCACTCGCCGGTGCCTCGTCGGCGGCGGGGACCCCCTCGTTCGACGTGGGGGATGGCTGGTAGTTGAGCCACTGTGCCTGCGTCTGCGGCGGCGTGAACGAGGCGCTCAGCGGCAGCGTGACCTTGCCGCTCGAGTAGTTGCCGCTCTTCGTGATATCTCCATTTACGATGCCAACGTCGTAGTAGTTGACGATCTTCTCGGTGTAGAGAATGACGTTGGCTTCGGCCGGCACGCTGTGCCCGTTGTAGGTCGTCAAGCCGGTGCCCAGCGACCCGATGATGCCGTCCGGGGCTTCGAGGCCGGTCGTCATCGTCGCGTTCGGCGGAATGATCGGGTCCGCCGTGATCTCAGACGCTGCTGTGTATTTGAAGGGGGCGCCGGTCGTCGTGCAGTTCTCGAGCTTGACCCGTCCCGAGCTGACACCGTTGCAGTAGACGGTCTCTCCGTTCATGTACACCCGGTTGGGCGCGAGCGAGCCCCACAAGAAATCCGTGATCGGGGCGACGGGAGTGCCGGGCTGGCTGTAGCAGAGGGCCGACAAGCCGCCTGTGCCTTCGGGGTTGTTCGGGCCCGAGGGGACCTGGCTGCCGATCGTGGCGCAATCCCTCGAGCCCGACGAGCTCGTCGGGTTGCCGGTCGCGATCACCTGGATGAGATCGTCGCCTGGACTCAAGCTCACCGAGCCGCCGGTCGCCGAGGTGCAGCCCGTCAGGGATCCGGGTCCTGGCGTGCTCGGGGCTGACGTCGGCCCGCTGCAATTGATGATCGTGCTCGATGACGGCTCGCTGTTTCCCGCCGGCACGTCCTCGTAGCTCCCGTTGACGATCTGCTCCGGGGCTCCGGCGGTCCCCAGGGTCGAGACGGGAATCGGGACGCCGCCGGTGCTCGGAACCGTGGTCGAGGTGGTCACGAACGTGTTCGGGTCGATCCCCACAGGCTGGCTGGCGGGGATCGTTGACAGCGGGTTCGCCGCCGCCGGGTTGACCTGGTGGACGAGCAGGCCAATGCCGGGGCTGTCGCCGGCCTGGCGCTGGAGCGTGTAGAGGTCGGTGGTGCCCCCGAGCGTCGCCGCGAACGGGTGCCCCTGGCCGTCGTCGTTCGTGTCCGCCGTCGGGCAGTAGCCGGGGTTCTGCTCGAGCGCTTTGCCCTCGCTGGTCCACGTCCTGCCGTTGTCGATGGAGTGGGCGACCGTGATCGCCTCGTCGCCGTCCTTCGGCCGGTAGTCGAAGTAGCCGGTCAGCGAGCCGTCGGGGTTGCGCACGACGTCGGGGAAGTAGTAGGGCGAGAACGGGAGCTTGGTGCCCGCGGGCTGGGAGACGGGCGAGCCTTTCTCGTTTTCGCTCTCTTCCTTGTTGCAGTAGCCGGAGAGCGGACCGGGCGTGCCCGCCACGCCGCTCGGGTAGGGCGGCACTTTCGGTTCTTCCGCGCTCGGGTAGACGGCGACGTTGGGCTCGCTCACGCCGCCGAGCGTCGTTTCGGGGCCGCCGGGCGTGAACGCGGGAAGCAGGTCGGAGAAGGGGTACGCTTCGCCTGCGCTGGAATCGCCCTGCGAGGTGTTCCAGGGTCCGCCTTCGATAGCGTCGAGCACCGGAGCTTCCGGCGTATAGGTGGTTGCGCTCGCGCTGCTGGCGAGGATGAGGGAGGTCGCGCTGGCGCCGAGACAGGCGAGTAGGACTAGCAGCAGGGCACTGATGCGGCGCACGGAATCTCCGATCATCGACGGTAAGTACGCGCCTTCTACCACCTCCAATTTCAGATCAAGGCCGCCATCACGGGATGTTCACGATGTAAAGGCGCTTAAGGAATGCCCGCCGGCGACCGATGACATGAGCCGATATGACGGTTGAACCTACGAAGCCGGGGGGCCGCGAGAGGAAGGCTCCGGCTGCGCCCGCCCCTTCCCCGGAGCAGTTGGGCGAGGGGCTTCGCGTGCTCGGCGAGACGCTGCTGGCGCGGGCCGAGTACGTGCTCTCAGAGACGGTCGCGCGCACATCCGACTCCGGCGAGGCCGTCGACGCGATGGTGCAGGAGCGCTTCGAACGGATCTGCGAGAGCTCCACGAGCGCCGTCGCTCGCTGGATCGCGGGAGAGGGCCTGGAGGTGACCAACGACGCGGCCCGCGAGACCTCGCAGATCTTCGGTGAGCTGGCTGCCCACAGAGCCGCGTCGCTGACAGAGGTCACGAGGCGCTCGCTGTGGTGGCGCAACGTGATGGCCGACGTGTTGCGCGAGACCGCCACGGAGCTGAGCGTCCCGGCCGACGCGCTGTCGGAGGCGCTGAACATGCTGCAGCTGAGCGTCGAGTTCAACCTCCTGCGAGTCTGCGAGTGCTTCGAGAGCGAGCGCCGCCAAGCCGACGAAGAGCTCACGCGGCGCGAGGAGGAGCTGGCGTTCCTGGCGACGCACGACCCGCTTACCGGCCTGCCCAACCGCACCCTGATCCTGGACCGGGTCGAACAGATGCTCGCGCGCTCGGTCCGCAGCCAGACGCCGGTGGCGGCGCTGTTCATCGACATCGACAACTTCAAGAGCATCAACGACACGCTCGGCCACGGCGTCGGCGACGAGCTCCTGCGCGCGCTCGCCGCGAGGCTCGAGGGCGTCGTGCGGCAGGTGGACGCGTTGGGACGCCTCGGCGGCGACGAGTTCGTCGTGATCGCCGAGGAGCTCTCGCTCGCGGCCGGGCCCGAGCTGGTCGCCCAGCGCCTGCTCGAGGCGCTGGGGCACCCGTTCAAGCTCGGTGCCGAGGGGGAGACGCGCCTGACGGTCACGGCGAGCATCGGGATCGCGGCGGGACAGCGAACCTCGGCCGAGGATCTCCTGCGCGACGCGGACATCGCGATGTACCGCGCCAAGTGGGACGGAAAGAATCGCTACGCCGTGTTCGAGAGCGCGATGCAGGACAGCGTGCAGAGCCGTATGGAGCTCGACATGGACCTCCGTGAAGCCTTCGAGCAGGAGCAGTTCTTCCTCGCCTACCAGCCTACGTTCGCCCTGAGCGACATGGCGCCCACCGGCGTCGAGGCGCTGATCCGATGGGAGCACCCGACGCGCGGCGTCGTTCAACCGGACGCGTTCATCCCGATGCTCGAGGAGACGGGGCTGATCACGCAGGTCGGCCGGTGGGTGCTGCGCGAGGCCTGCCGCCAGGCCGCCGCGTGGCGGCAGGCCGGCTACCCGATCGCGATGGCCGTGAACGTCTCTGGACGCCAGCTCGACACCGACGAGCTGATCGCCGACATCGAAGGCGCGCTCGCAGACAGCGAGCTGGAGGCGGGGGCGCTGACGATCGAGATCACCGAGACGACGCTCATGCGCAACATCGAGGACACGGTCCAGCGACTCGGCGCGATCAAGCAGCTCGGCGTACGCATAGCGATCGACGACTTCGGCACCGGATACTCGTCGCTCGCGCACCTCCAGAAGTTCCCCGTCGACGCGTTGAAGATCGACCGGTCGTTCATCGCCGGGCTCAGGCACAACAAGGAGGGCGAGACGCTGATCCGCACGCTCGTGCAGCTCGGCAAGGCGCTCTCGATCGAGACGCTCGCCGAGGGCATCGAGCAACAGCACGAGCTGTCCCTGCTCAAGGACGAGGAGTGTGACAACGGGCAGGGGTTCCTGTTCGCCCGGCCGCTCGACCCGGCCGCGATCGAGGCGTTCTTCCAGCACCGCACGGACGCACCGCCGCTGCTGGCGCGGCAGCACACATAGAGGTCTATGAGGCTCCACGGCGAGCTCGAGCCTCAACCGGTCAAGCGTGCGCGCCACTGCTCCGAGCTCCACTGCGCGGGCTCGGTCTCCTCGAGGAACCGCTCGAGCACGGCCACGAAGCGCCCGGGCGCCTCGAGCTGTGGCAGATGTCCGGCTGTGTCGAAGATCTCCAGGCGGCTGCCGGAGATGGCCTCGTGGGCGTGCTCGCCGTGCGCCACGGGAATCATGCGGTCGCGGCGCCCCCAGATGATCAGCACGGGCACCCCGTCAGCCAGGTACAGCCTGTCCCCGGCCTCGACGCGCTGGCCTTCGGTGCCCACGACGGAGCGCAGCGTCGCCAGGAACGCGGCGCGCCGAGACGCGTCGGCGAGCGATGCGTAGCCGCGCGCGACCTCAGCGAGGTCGGCGTTCGGGCGCAGCCCGACGGCGCCCAGGCCGCGGGCCAGCGCCGAGCCCACCACGCGCCCCGGGCCTGCCGTGGCGGCGATGAACAGGTCGGCGCCGGGGAGCGCCGCGGCGCGCAGGACGGCGCTGACCTCCGGGCCGAGACCGCCGCTGGAGACGAGTACCAGGCGCTCGGTGATCTCCGGGAACTGGTAGGCGAACTGCATCGCGATCCCGCCGCCGAGCGAGTGCCCGACGAGCGTCGCGCGATCGTGCCCGAGCGTGATCAGCAGGTCGCGCAGGACGGCTGCATGCGACCCGAGCGAGTAGTCGCCGCCGCCGGGCTCCGAGGAGCCGTGCCCGGGCAGGTCGGGCGCGATCACCGTGTGGCGCTGCGCCAGCGGCTCGATCACCGCCTCCCAGTTCTCGTAGGTGCCGGCCATGCCGTGGATCAGGAGCAGCACCGGACCGCTGCCCGCCTCGACGCACGTCACCGTCCGGCCGTGGAGCGAAACCGTCCTTGGCTCGATCGCGTTCATGCCCACCATCGTCGCAGCTCCGAACGACGGCACGTTACGTAGTTAGCCCGCCGGAGGACGTCGGCTTTCCTCGGCTGCCAAGACCGGCGTGCGTACGTATTCTGCCGGCATGTACGGATCGCGCAGCCCGAAACAGGTGGTCATCTGTGGCGGGGGTGTCGCGGCGTTCGAGGCGCTGCTCGCGCTGCGGGCGCTGCTGAAGGTCGGCGTCGAGTTGCACCTCGTCGCCCCGAACCGTCAGTTCGTCTACCAGCCGCTGGCGGTTGCGGCGCCGTTCGATCTGGCCGAGACCAATCTGTTCGAGCTCGCTGAGCTATGCGGCGAGCAGGTCGCGAGGCTGCACGAGGACGCGCTGGAGGGCGTCGACGCCCATGGCCGGCGTGCGCGGCTGGCCAGCGGCGAGGAGCTCTCCTACGATGCGCTGCTGATCGCGCTCGGCGCTCGACGGCGCGACTGGCTGGAGGGAGCGCTGCACTTCGGTGGAGTGGCCGACGTGACGGCGTTCCGGGCCGTGCTCGAGCGGCTCGTGTCCGGCTCCGATCAGCGGCTGTGCTTCGTCAACCCTGCCGGTCTCAGCTGGACGCTGCCCCTGTACGAGCTCGCGCTGCTGACCGCCTCGCATCTGGCCGACGCCGGCGTGATCGGCGTCGAGTTGACGGTGGCTACGCCCGAGGCGGATCCGCTCGCGGTGTTCGGGCCGGCGGCCGGCGGGATGCTGCGCAACCTGCTTGCGGACCGCGGGATAGCGCTCAAGACCGGTGTGCAGGCGGAGCGGATCGAACACGGCAAGCTCTACTTCGACTCGGGCGTGGCGCTGGAGGTCGAGCAGGTCGTGGCCCTCCCCCGGCTCGAGGGCCACGACGTGCCGGGGCTGCCGTGCGACGCGAGCGGCTTCATCCCCGTCGACGAGCACAGCCGAGTCACCGGGCTCGGAGGCGTGTACGCGGCGGGCGACGGAACGACGTTCTCGATCAAGCAGGGCGGCATCGCCGCCCAACAGGCCGACGCGGCGGCCGAAGCGATCGCCGCGCAGCTCGGCGATGCGATCGTGCCGGCCCCGCTGCGGCCCACGCTGCGCGGGATGCTGCTCACCGGGATCGCGCCGGCCTATCTGCGCGCGCACGTGGGGGGCACGGCTGAGGACTCCTTCGAGGCGGCGGTCAACCCGCTGTGGTGGCCACCCGGCAAGATCGCGGGGCGCTATCTGGCGCCGTACCTGGCGGGGCACAACCCGCTCACCCGTGAGGAGACGCTCGCGGACCTTCCGCCCTCGACGCAGGATCCGGCGAAGGTGCAGGGGCTGCACGACGAGGCTCGCGAGCTTGCACTGACGTTCGCCGAGCGCGACGCCGCCGATAGCCACTTCGACTCCGCTCTGCAGTGGCTCGAGGTGGTCGAGCGGCTCGATGGCGTGCTCCCGCCCGGGTATCTCGAGAAGCGGGACGCCTGGCGTGGACACCTGTAATCGTCACAACCGTGTGTCGCCTGTTCGGCATGAGCGCTGGCAGCGAGCCCGCCCGGGCGACGTTCTGGCTGCTGGACGCGCCCGACAGCCTGTCCGCGCAGAGTCATCGCGAGCCTGACGGCACTGGCCTGGGCTGGTTCGACGTTCACCGAGCGCCGCATGTCAGCAAGCAGGCGCACGCCGCCTACAGCGACCGCACGTTCGCGCGCGAGGCGCGCGAGGTCTGCTCGACGACGTTCCTCGCCCACGTCCGCTTCGCCTCCACAGGCGCGCTCGATGTGCGCAACACGCACCCGTTCGAGCAGCAGGGACGGCTGTTCGCGCACAACGGCGTGGTCGAGGATCTGCCGGCGCTGGACGCGCACCTCGGCGATGACCGCCGCCTGGTCAAGGGCGACACCGACTCCGAGCGCCTGTTCGCGCTGATAACACGCGAGATCGCCGCTCGCGACGGAGACGTCGGCGCGGGGATCGAGGCCGCGTGCAGGTGGGTGGCGGCGAACCTGCCCGTATTCGCGATCAACCTCCTGCTGGCCACCGACGACGGGCTGTGGGCGCTTCGCTATCCGCAGACGCATCCCCTGTACGTGCTCGAGCGCGAGCCCGGCGAGCCGCTGGCGCACGCGAGCAGCCTCGGCAGCGCCGTACACGCCGCGGACGGAGCTACACGGCCGCTGGTGGTGCTCGCAAGCGAGCGCATGGATGCGGCGCCCGGCTGGCGGATGCTGAAGTCAGGTGAGCTGCTGCACATCGGCGAGAACCTGCAGGTGGACACGCGGCTGATCCTCGAGCATCCGCCCGCGCGGCCGCTGAGCATCGAGGATCTCAATCCGACGGCACAGGCGTCACAGGCGCACTCGCAGGGCGCAGCCGGCTGAACGCCTACTCCCTGACGCGCTCGCCCTTCGGGTCGAACAGCGGCTCGCGCGCCACCTCGCCGGCGATCCACTCGCCGAAGATGTCCACCTCCACTTTCGCGCCGACCTCGACCTCGGCGGGCATGTAGGCATACGCGATCGAGCGCTCGACGGTGTAGCCGTAGCCGCCGCTGGTGACGCGCCCCAGCACCTCATCGTCGATGCGCACGGGCTCGTTGCCGAGCGCCACCGAGCGGGGGTCCTCGAGCACGATGCAGCGCAGACGCTTGGACGGCTTGGCGGGGTGGGCGGGCTTCTCGACTGCTCCGACGCCCAGCGCCGGCGCGCCGATGAAACCGCCGTCCTTGCGCACGCAGAAGCCCAGGCCGGCCTCGTATGGCGTCTCGTCGGGCGTGATGTCGGCGGCCCACACGCGGTAGCCCTTCTCCAGGCGCAGCGAGTCGATCGCGCGGTAGCCGCCGGCCACCAGGCCATGCTCGCGCCCGGCCTGCCACAGCGTGCGCCACAGGCCGGCGCCGTACTCGGTCGGGCAGTACAGCTCCCAGCCGAGCTCGCCGACGAACGTGACGCGCAGCGCGCGCACGGGCACGTCGCCGACGGCGAGCTCGCGCATGTGCATGTAGGGGAAGTCGAGCGGATCGTCGGTCAGCGGCGCGAGGATGTCGCGCGCGCGGGGGCCCCACAGCGCGAAGCACGCCCAGCGCGCGGTCACGTCCGCGCAGCGCACGCTGCCGTCGTGCGGCGCGTGGCGGCGGATCCAGCTGAGGTCGTGGTTGCCGAAGGCGGTGCCGGTGACGATCGAGAACAGCTCCTCCTCGACGCGCGTGACGGTGAAGTCGCACTCGATGCCGCCGCGGCGGTTGAGCATCTGCGTGTAGGTGATCGCGCCGACGTCGCGCGCGACGTCGTTGTCGCACAGCCGCGCCAGGAACTCGGCGGCGCCGGGGCCGGCGATCTCGAGCTTGGCGAACGAGGACTCGTCGAACAGCCCCGCGCGCTCGCGCGTGGCGCGGTGCTCGGCGCCGATCGCGGGCGACCAGTGCATGCCGGCCCAGCCGCGCGGGCGCAGCGACTCGTCGCCGGCGGGGGCGTTTGCCTCGTACCAGTTGACGCGCTCCCAGCCGGACTTCTCGCCGAAGGCGGCGTCGTGCTCGGCGTGCCACGGGTAGGCGCTGGAGGTGCGCAGCGGGCGCCCGGCGAGACGCTCGTGGCCGGGGTAGCGGATGTCGTAGTAGGTCTCGTAGACCTCCTTGGTGCGCTTGAGCGTGTAGCTCGGCGAGCGGAAGTGCGCGCCGAAGCGGCGGATGTCCATCTCCCACACGTCGATCGAGGGCTCGCCTTCGAGGATCCACTCGGCCATCACCTTGCCGATGCCGCCGGCGCCGGCGAGGCCGTGCGCGCAGAAGCCGGCCGCGACGAAGAACCCGCGCACCTCGCTCTCGCCGAGGCAGAACTCGTTGTCGGGGGTGAACGCCTCGGGCCCGTTGATCAGCTTGGTGACGGTGATCTCGTCCATCGCGGGCACGCGCTTGCGCGAGTTGGCGGCGATCTCCTCGAAGCGCGGCCAGTCCTCTTCGAGCAGGCGCCCGTTGAAGTCCGGCGGGATCGCGTCGACGAGGTGCTCGTCCAGCGCCCACGGCGCGGAGGCGCGCTCGTAGCCGCCCATGACCAGCCCGCCGCCCTCCTCGCGGAAGTAGATCAGCAGGTCGGGGTCGCGCAGCGTGGGCAGATGCTCGCCCGCGACGCGCTCGCGGAACGGCTGCGTGACGAGGTACTCGTGCGCGAACGGCACGATCGGCACGCGCACGCCGGCCAGGCGCCCGAGCTCGGCGGCGAACATGCCGCCGGCGTTGACCACGACCTCGGCCTCGATCGGGCCCCACTCGGTCTGCACGCCGCGCACGCGGCCGTCCTGGACGTCGATGCCGGTGACGCGCGTGTGCGTGAAGACGCGGCAGCCGCCCGCCCGCGCGCCGTCGGCGAGCGCGGTGGTGAGCAGCGACGGGTCGAGGTAGCCGTCGCTGGGCAGGTAGGAGGCACAGCGCACGCCGTCGGTGCTCATCAGCGGGAACAGCTCGCGCGCCTGATCGGCTGAGATCAGCTCGAGCGGCAGGCCGAACGTCTTGGCCCAGGCGACCTGGCGCAGGACCTCCTGCTCGCGCTCGGGGGTGCACGCGAGGCGGATGCCGCCGCACTGCACCCAGCCGCAGTCGAGCGTGCGGTAGAGCTCGACGGAGTCCATCATCATGCGCGTCAGCGACACGCTCGATCGCAGCTGGCCGACGAGCCCGGCTGAGTGGAACGTGGAGCCGCTGGTCAGCTCGTTGCGATCGAGCAGCACCACGTCGCGCTCGCCGAGCTTGGCCAGGTGGTGGGCGATCGCCGCGCCGCCGACACCGCCGCCGATGATGACCACGCGCGCGCGGTCGGGAAGCTCACGCGGTCTGACCATCGTGCCCCTCCAGATCGCGTTCCGTGCCCGCGGGCTCGCTCGCTGCCGTCGCATCTCCGGCGGCGCCTGCGGCGGCGAGCCATTCGCGCAGCTGCGGCTGCTCGACGGCGGCGTCCAGGCGCTCGAAGTGCGTGCGTGCGTAGCGTGAGAAGTCGAAGTCCAGCTCGGAGATCTCGGCCTGCACGACGCCCCAGGCGGCCTCGCGCGCGTCGGACATGACGCGCATCAGCGCTAGCGCCGCGCGGCGCTCGTCGGATGGGGGCTCGTCGTAGTAGGCGCTCAGCAGGCGCTCGTCGGCGTGCTCGTCGAAGCCGTTGTTGACGGACAGGTTGCCGAGGTCGAAGCAGGGGTGGCCCATGCCGGCGTACTCCCAGTCCACGATCAGCATCCCGTTGCTGTGCGCGCGGATGACGTTGCTGGTGAGCAGGTCGTTGTGACACGGCCGGGGGTCTCGCAGCGGCAGCACGGCGGCGATGCGCGCGGCCACGGCGGCGGCGCGGCCGAAAGCGTCGGGCAGCCGCACGCCGCGCTCGCGGACCAGCGCGGCGTAGTCCTGGAGCAGGTCGGGGACCCAGAAGCGCGCGGGCAGCGTGGCGGGCGAGTCGTGGAAGCTGCGCAGGGCGCGCGCGATCTCGTCCACATGCTCGGCGATCTCGCGCGGGATTACGGGGTCGCAGGCGACGAAGCGGGTCACGAGGCAGTCGTCGAACGCGGCGACGAGCTCCGGTGCGATGCCCATGTCGGCGGCGAGGCCGCTCGCCAGCTGCTCGGCCTCGCGGTCGATGCCGAGCAGGTCGGTGTCCTTGCCGTGCACACGCACGACGTAGTCGCCGTCGCCGAGCGTGACGCGGAAGTTATGGTTGGTGATGCCGCCCGACAGCGGCACGGGCTCGCCGGCGAGTCCGCCGAGCAAGGGCTCGAGACGCGCGAGGATCTCCTCCAACCCGCTCACGCCTGCAACGTACCGTTGCGTCATAAGGCATGCAACCTATACCTTCAACACCATGACCATGGGTGACGCCGCCGCCGGCCCGCCGCCGAACCCGCGCACGGCGGCCGATCTGATCGCGCGGGCCGACCTGGACGCCGCGCGCCGCGCGATCCTCGGCGCGGCCGTGCACACCCCCACGCTGGCGTGCGCGGAGGTGGCCGAGGCGGCGAACACGGCGGTCGCGCTGAAGGCCGAGTGCCTGCAGGGCACGGGGTCGTTCAAGCTGCGCGGGGCGCTGTGCAAGGTGGCGGCGCTGGGCGAGCGCGCATCCTCGGGGCTGGTCACGGCGAGCGCGGGCAACCACGCGCGCGCGGTCGCCCAGGCGGCGCGCCTGACGGGGGTGGGCTGCGAGGTGTTCATGCCGCGCGACGCGCCGGTGTCGAAGGTCGCGGCGGTGGAACGGCTGGGTGCGAGTGTTGAGTTGGATGGCGCATCGGTGGAGGAGGCGCTCGGTCTGGCTCGACAGCGGGCCGAGAGCACGGGCGCCGCACTCGTGCACCCGTTCGACGACCTCGACGTGATCGCGGGTCAGGGCACGCTCGGGCTGGAGCTGCTGGAGGACGTGCCGGACCTCGCGCGCGTGGTGGTGCCGGTCGGCGGCGGCGGCCTGGCGAGCGGGATCGGGATCGCGCTGCGCCGCGCGGGCGCGGACGTCGAGCTGGTGGGCGTGCAGGCGCATGCGTGCGCGCCGTATGTGCAGGCGCTGAAGGACGGCGGCTCCGTCGACGAGCTCGATCTGGCGGCGGGCGCGACGATCGCGGACGGCATCGCGATCAAGCGCCCGGGAGCACTCACGCTACCGCTGCTGCGCGAGCTGCTGGACGGCATCGAGACGGTGAGCGAGGAGCAGATCGCCGGCGCGATGGTGTTCCTGGCCGAACACGCGAAGCTCGTCGCCGAGGGCGCTGGGGCGGTGGCCGTGGCGGCGCTGCTCGGCGGGCGCCTGCCTCCGGTCGCTGGAACGACCGTGGCGATCGTGTCGGGCGGCAACGTCGACAGCGGCCTGCTGGCGGGGCTGCTGCTGCGCCACGAAACGCAGGAGGGCCGCCGCGTGCGCATCTTCACACGCGTGCCCGACCGCCCCGGCGGCCTGGCGGAGTTGCTCGAGCTCGTCGCGCGCGCTCGCGCGAACCTCGTGACGGTGGCGCACGTGCGCGAAGCGGTGCCGCTGCACGTGCGCGAGACGGGCGTGGAGCTGATGCTGGAGACCCGCGGTCGCGGTCATACCGACGAGGTCCTCGCCGAGCTGCGCGCGGCGGGCTACGAGGTGAGCAGCGAGTAGCTGGCCTGCACGAACGTCCGCCAGCGCTCGTGTCGGGCGGCGCGCTCCCGAGGATCGCCGCGTGGCTCGACCACGCGTCCCTGTGGCAGCCGCCGCGCCGCATCCTCCACGCTGGAGAACACGCCGGCGCCGACGCCCGCGAGCATGGCGGCGCCTAGCACGGTGGTGTCGGCCGGGCCGACCGTCAGCGGCAGGCCGAGCGCGTCGGCCTGGATTCGCAGCAGCGTCTCGTCGTTGGTCAGCCCGCCGTCGACGCGGACCCGCTCGACGGGAGTGGCGGCGGCGATCGCCGCGACGATGTCGGCGACGCGCCATGCGATCGCCTCGAGCGCCGCGCGGGCCACGTGCGCGGGGCCGACCGCGGGATGCAGTCCCGCGATGACGCCGTGCGCGCCGGGATGCCACCAGGGGGCGCCGAGCCCGGCGAGCGCCGGCAGCACCATCACGCCGGCGCTGTCGGGCACGCTCGCGGCGGTCGCGGCCAGGGAGGGGGCGTCGGCGGCCAGGCCGAGCCCTGTGGCGAGCCAGTCGAGCAGCGAGCCCGCGGCGAACACGCCCCCGT
>JBEKGK010000005.1:0-46253 GCA_050012835.1 Solirubrobacteraceae bacterium
GAACGCCATCGAGAACGTGTTCGGCGTGAAGCTGCCGGCCATGCGCCCTAACACGCCCGACGCGTAGCGACTGCTCCCGCGCTGCGGCGCGAAGCCGCGCGGGCGTCTAGCATGGCCCCGAGTTTCGGCGAAGCGACGCGAAAGGAGCGCGATGGCTTTCAGCGCGGGCATGCCCAAGGCGGTCGCCCACGGGATCGAGGACCTGCGGGCGCTCAAGGACCAGGTGATCGGCCCGAGCGAGTGGCGCGAGGTCACCCAGGAGATGGTCGACCAGTTCGCCGAGCTGACCGGCGATCACCAGTGGATCCACACGGACGTCGAGCGAGCCAAGCGCGAGAGCCCGTTCGGGACGACGATCGCCCACGGCAACCTGACGCTGTCGCTGATCGACGGGCTGCGCCAGGGTCTGAACGACTGGAGCGGGTTCAAGCTGGGCGTCAACTACGGGTGGAACAAGGTCCGCTTCCCGGCTCCCGTGCCGGTGGGCTCGCGGCTGCGCTCCTACGCCCAGATCGTGGAGATCGCCGACGTCGGCGGTGGCTGGCACCAGGTCGTCACCCGCTTCACCGTCGAGGCCGAGGGAGGCGAGAAGCCGGTGTGCGTGGCCGACAGCGTCGGGCGGCTGCTCGTGGACGACGCTTGAGGCAGGATTGAGTTGACTCGATCGGGGGTATGATCTCGCGCGGCGAAGGTATCTCTCTCTTATCAAGCGCTGAGGTCTAGGGGTCTACTCATATGTCTCGCAACACCGGTCGTATCGCAACGGTGGCCGTCCTGCTGGCCGCCATTGGGGCCATGTTCGTCGCTACCACGTCGGCGTCGGCGATCACCGAGCCGGTGACGTTCACCAACTGGGCAGTGTGGGGCTCGCTCACACCCAAGAAGCTGAATGAACCGGTGGTGCTGCCGAAAGGCTCGACTTTCAACGGCACCAGCGAGATAACGATCACCCCGACCGAATTCTCGGGCACGCTCAGCGGCAACATCCTCGTGCCGCCGTTCCAAGCGTCGCTGAAACTCCTCGGGCTGATACCGACCACCGTGGGGGTGACGTTCACACAGGTCGGCGCGGCGGACGGCACGCTCACGACCGCCCCCGCCGCGGACTGCTCGAATCCGCGATTCGGGATCGCCTGCGCGAAGCTGACCGTCGACACGAAGGCCAACCTGGGCATCACCGCGGCGGGGATCTTGGGCATCGAAATTCCCACCCAGTGCGAAACCTCAGAACCGGCCACGTTCAACCTGAGCGCGTACCTGCCGATCGGGGAGCTGGTGCTGCAGGAGGCGGGCCCGCACTTCACCGGCACGACCACGATCCCGTCCATCAGCTGCGACGGCGGTCTGCTGGGCCTCCCGCTCAGCGCGCTCCTGAGCGCGCTGATGTCCGGTCCGGAAAACCCCTACGCGCTGAACCTCGGCCCCAACGAGCCGGCCGCGCCGACCGTGGCCACCCAGGAAGCCTCGTCGGTCTCGCAGATCTCGGCCGACCTGCACGCGACGGTCGACCCCAACGGCGAAGCGGAAAGCGACTGTCACTTCGAATACGGCACATCGACCTCATACGGCACGAGCGCGCCTTGCTCATGGCGAGTCGGTGCGGGCTTTGCCGTGTACGCGCCGCTGACGGGGCTGAGCGAGAACACCACGTATCACGTCCGAGCCGTCTCCACGAACACGCTCGGGACGAGCTACGGCGCCGATCAGACCTTCACCACGCTGTCGGGGTCGCCGGAATACGGGCAGTGCGTGGCCCAGAAGGACGGCAACTACGCGGACGGCAACTGCCAGACGGTCGCTGAGAAGAAGGGCGTGCCCGACCACAAGGGAAAGTACGAATGGGTGCCGGGACCGGCCGCCACATGCGTGGCCCAGAAGAAAGGCGAATACACGAACTCGAGCTGCACCACCAAGTCCGTGAAGGCGCGCAAGGGGACCTACGAAAAGACGCCAGGGCCCGTCTTCACGTCGACGACCGGTCCGGTAACGCTCGAAACCGCTGCGCTCGGTGTCAGCCAGGTGACATGCGCGGCGAGCACAGCGACGGGTGAAGTCACCGGCACGAGCACAGGCACGGAGCGGATCACGCTCACGGGCTGTGAAGCATCCGGCAAGAAGTGCACGAGCGAAGGCCCCAACGGCACGCCATCGGGCAAAGCGGGCACCATCGTCACCAACCTGCTGCGCACCAGGCTGCTCGGGCCGGTGTCAGGTCAGGTATGGATCGAGCTCGCAAGCTCGGAACACGAACCCTATCTAGCGGAATTCGGCTGTGAAGGGAAGCTCTACAGGACGCGCGGCTCGCTCAGCGGAGTGCAGAGCGGCGACGTGAACGTGTCGAGCCTCACGAGCACGACGCGGTTCTCAGTCGAAGAAGGCAAGGAAGCCGAACAGGCGCTGTTCACCGCGCTCTCCGAAACGGGAGGCAAAAGCTGGAGCGCTGCCGAGTCCTCCACCGCGGTCATGCTCGCCAGCAACACGGCGGGAACGAACGTGGAGATAAAGCCGTAGCGCCGTTACGAGCGGGACAAGCCGACGCGCTCAGCCCAGTGAGCAACTCCGCCGTAGCGGGTTACTGCTAGATACAGCGCAGTCCGGCCGGCCGTCTTGAACTCCGCCACCGACGGCCATACGCTGCGTCCCGCACAGAAGACTTCCAGCTCATCCTGAATACGCTCAGGTGTCCAGCGGCGTGGCCGGCCTCGACGATCATCGCTACCCCGAGCAAAGGCGTACCTCGTGCCGGGGCCGCTACGCAGGCGCCGCACAATCCGCTTCTCCGCGAGGTCGTCGAGGTCTTGGAGGGCGGCTGTCCTACGGACACCAGCTGCCTTTTCGTAGTCGCTCCGCGTGAACTCGCGCACGCCCTGCACAGCAAGCGCGCTCACTCCGATCTGCTGCGAGGCCTTGAGCTGGACGGGAGTCGAGCTGCTAAGCCCGAGCTGGTTGAGCTCTTCGACCTCTGCTTGGACACGTTCGTACTCCTCAGCGAGACCCTCGAGAAAGTAATCAAGCCATAGACCCATATTGAACGTCCGTTCCCGGACCGAGCGAAGTGCCGCTAGGTACGCCGTCTTATCGCGCGCGTAGTACCGGTCAAAGCAGAAGAGACGCCCAGGTAGGTAGCCGTGATGAAGCAGCACCGCAGAGGACAGCAGTCGGGCAGTACGGCCGTTGCCGTTCGCGAAGGGGTGTATCTCGGTAAGCGCATAGTGAGCGACTGCGGCTAGAACGGGCGGCGGGAACTCCTCGAGGCGTTGTTCGCGCCGTGCGATCCACTCACAGAACCCGGTCATTCGAGCTGCTATCTCGCTAGGCGGACAGCCTTCGTGGACGACGCGCTTAAGCTCGTCGAGCACCACTGCACGACCGTCGCGCCAAGCTCCCTCGTGCCGCGGCTTGAAGTCCGAATCCTCGCGGCCAAGGCCGCGCATCAGGACGCCGTGGAGCTCGAGCAGCAGCGGAGGCGTAGCTTCGAGCGCCCCGGCGTCATGACGTTTATCGAGCCATTGCAGCGCCTCGACATAGTTGACGAGCTCGATCTTTGCCGCCGTAGTAGCGTCCAACTCGCCTGCCGCAGCGCGCACGGACTCGATCATGGGGAGCTCGTTGCCCTCTATCAGCGTCGAGTAATGCACCGTGCCCGCCAGGGCAGAGACGCGCATCTGATCCGCTGCAGGAGGGATGATCGCAGCCCCGCGAATCGCGCCGAGAGCCCGCTCGATACGCCCGAGCTTGGCCACGACCGCCGGCTCGTATCGGAAGAAGCTTGCCGAAAAGACGATCGGCTTATCGGAAGTATCTACCGCCATTTATCAAAACCACGTATGTCGCACCAGCTCTTTGGGTACGTCTATTTTATCAAAAGCAGAATGCAGCATGATATAGCTAGTTTGCAGCGCTTTTTGCCAGGGAAATCAGAATATCAGCCGCCCATTATCGAAACCAGCGGAGGACCCTCGGCGCGACTCTCCACCGGATCGGTAGCCCTATAGCGCTGCCTTGCTTCCCTCGCTCAGACCGCGAGCGCCACGTACTTGGTCTCCAGGTACTCGCCGATGCCCTCGAACCCGCCCTCGCGGCCGAACCCAGACTGCTTGACCCCGCCGAACGGCGCGGCGGGGTTGGACACGACTCCCTGGTTGAGCCCGATCATGCCCGACTCGATCGCCTCGCACACGCGGAACGCGCGCGCGAGATCGCGCGTGTAGACGTAGGCGACGAGCCCGTACTCGGTGCGGTTGGCGGCGTCGAGCGCCTGCTGCTCGGAGGTGAACGTGGCGACGGGCGCGACCGGTCCGAAGATCTCCTCGCTGAGCAGGCGCGCGTCGTCGGGCACGTCGGTGAGGACGGTGGGCTCGAAGAAGTAGCCGGGGTGGGCGGGCCCGGACAACTGGCCGCCGCCGAGCAGCACGCGCGCGCCGCGCGTGACGGCGTCACCGACGAGCTCGGTGACCTTGCTGCGCTGGTCTTCGTCGATCAGCGGGCCGACGTCGACGTCGGGCTCGGTGCCGCGGCCGACGTTCAGCGCGCCCATGCGCTCGGCCAGCCGCCGCGAGAACTCCTCGGCGACCGACTCGTGCACGTGGAAGCGGTTGGCGGCGGTGCAGGCCTCGCCGACGTTGCGCATCTTGGCGAGCATCGCGCCCTCGACGGCGGCGTCGAGGTCGGCGTCCTCGAACACGAGGAACGGCGCGTTGCCGCCGAGCTCCATGGACACGCGCAGGATCTGCTGCGCGGACTGTTCGATCAGCGAGCGCCCCACCTCGGTGGAGCCGGTGAACGACAGCTTGCGCGTGCGCGGGTCCTTGAGCAGCGGCGCGATCACCGCGCCGGCGCTCTTGGCGGTGATCACGTTGAGCACGCCCGCGGGCAGGCCGGCATCCTGCAGGATCTTGGCGAGCGCGAGCATCGACAGCGGCGTCTGCTTGGCGGGCTTGACGACCATCGTGCAGCCGGCGGCGATCGCGGGGGCGATCTTGCGGGTGCCCATGGCGGTGGGAAAGTTCCACGGCGTGACGAACACGCACGGCCCGACGGGCTGGCGCATCGTGAGGATGCGGCCCTTGCCTGTGGTGTTGACCATGTAGCGCCCGTGGATGCGCACGGCCTCCTCGGAGAACCAGCGGAAGAACTCGGCCGCGTAGGCGATCTCCGCGCGCGACTCCGCCAGCGCCTTGCCCATCTCGAGCGTCATCAGCAGCGCCAGCTCGTCGGTCTGAGCGACGATCGCCTCGTACGCGCGGCGCAGGATCTCGCCGCGCTCGCGCGGCGGGTGCACGGCCCACTCGGCCTGCGCGTCGGCGGCCGCGCCCAACGCCGCGAGCGCGTCCTCGACCTGCGCGTCGGCGACCTGCACGAGCGGCTCGGTGGTCGCGGGGTCCTCGACGGCGAGCGTGCCGCCGCCGCTCGCGGCGCGCCAAACGCCTGCGATGAACAGCTCCGTGTGAACCCGCTCGAGCACCTCGCGCTCGCGCTCGGACAGGCTCGCTGGGCTGACGGCGCTCATGTGCTCAACCTACCACCGCGCCGGCCTATCCAAACCGCATCGCCTCTGCGCAAAGCGGCATACATCGTGCAGCGCTCAGGCGCCACGCGCGGCGACCCGACCGAGTGGGTAATGGAACACTCGGCCATGGAGCGCGACCGCGGGCGTACAGCGGTGTTGCTGGGGGCAATGGAGGCGACCGCCACCGCTCCTGCTCGCCGGACTCGCCTGACCGGCGCCATGTTCGCGGGCGCGCTTGCGGCGCTCGCGCTGTGGGCCGCACCGGCCGGCGCGTCGACGCTGATCGTTGAAGGCGCGGGCGACGGTCACGGGGTGGGCATGAGCCAGGACGGCGCGCTCGGCTACGCCGAGCACGGCTGGAGCGACGCGGCAATCCTCGCGCACTACTACGCCGGCACCACGCTCGGCCGCGCGTCGGCCAGCGCGAATGTGAAGGTGCTGGAGGGCTCGAAGGTGGTTGCGGTGCCGCTGGAACGCTACGTGCGCGGCGTGGTGGCGGCGGAGATGCCCTCGGGCTGGCCGGCGGCGGCGCTCGAGGCGCAGGCGATCGCCAGCCGCACGTACGCGCTGACCGATCACGCGGGCGGCGCGAGGTTCGACGTGTACTCGGACACCCGCTCGCAGATGTATGAGAGCCCACCCACCCCGGCGGCGGAAACGGCGACGACGAACGCGGCGGTGGCGGCGACCGCGGGGCAGATCGTGCTCTACCAGGGCAAGCCCGCGATCACGTACTACTTCGCGAGCTCCGGCGGGATGACGGAGGACAACGAGAACTCGTTCCTCGGCTCCGAACCCGAGCCGTGGCTGCGGGGCGTGCCGGACTCCTACGAAACGAAGGCGTCGAGCTGGAAGCTGAGCATCGGCTTCGCCTCCGCGGCAGCGCGCCTGCGCGGCCTGGTGAAGGGCTCGTTCCGCGGCATCGAGGTGCTGGGACGCGGAGTGTCTCCGCGGATCGTCGCGGCCGAGGTGCTCGGCTCGCGCGGGGCGAGCCCGGTGAGCGGACCGGAACTGGCGGCGCGGCTGGCGTTGACGAGCACGTGGGCGTACTTCAGCGTGAAGAGCGGCGCGAGCGTCAGGCGCGAGCCCGACGTCAGCGGTCAGCCTCCGTTTGCGCCGCTGGCACCGGAAAGCGCGCCTGCCACGCCTGCGCCGGTCCCCGCTCCGGCGCCGAGCACGGGACCGCAGGGCGGCGCGCAGGCGCCGGCTACGGTCGCTTCGACGAGCGCCACGGGCGGCGCGCAGGCCGAATAGGGCGGCTGCGCGCTGAGGTGGCTGCGGCTGAGGGCGCCTACGACATGCGTCCGCTTTGACACCGTTGCGCACCCGAAGTCGCGGGAAACGCCGCTCGATGGTCGATAATCCCGATATGAGGCTTCGCCGCACCGTCGCGATGCTCGCGTGCGCCACGGCGCTGGGCGCTCCCGGCGCGCTGCTCGCGCCGGCGGGCGCGTCGGCCGCGCACTCGGTGGGCACGCGCGAACAGGTCGAATGGGTGCGCCGCGCGGCGACGAACTTCGTGACCGCCGAGCTGGCTGGCAACGGCGCGGGCGCGTGCGGGATCCTGGACGTGTCGCTGCGGGGAACGGAGCATCACCGCACATGCGCGCAGCGCTGGGACGCGCGCCTGAAGACGCTGCTGCGCGAACCGGGTGGACGGGCGCGGCTGCGGTCGCAGAAGCGCGCGATCGCGACGTCCGCGGTGATCGTGCATGGGAACGTAGCGTCGATCGAGCTGCCGACGCCGCTGATGGGCAGCGCGAACCGCTTCCTGTGGACCGAAAACTGCTGGATGCTCGACGGCTGAGCGCGTGTGCGCCGCCGCCGGCCGCTGAGGCCACCCATCGCTGACGCGGTCGGCCGCAATACCCTGAGCCGGTGCCCACCCCGCTGCTGATCGCGGACGTTCCGTGGCTGCTGTACCGGTCGTTCTTCGCGCTGCCCAAATCGATCGTGGGCGCCGACGGGCAGCCGGTGAACGCGCTGCTGGGCACGGTCAACGCGATTTTGACTTTTTATGATGCACGCCTGCCGGCGTGCCCGCCGGATGGCGTAGTGGCGTGCATGGGCGCAGAGCAGGCGGACTACCGCGTGCGGCTGTATCCCCCCTACCACGCGCACCGTGATCCAATGCCGCCGGAGCTGAGGGCGCAGTGGGAGCAGGCGCCGGCGCTGCTGGCGAGTCTCGGCTGGACGTATGCGACGAGCGACGACTTGGAGGCCGACGACGTGATGTTCTCGTTCGCGCGCGCGGAGCAGGAGCGCGGCGGCCGGGCGCTGCTCTTGACGGGCGACCGCGATCTGTACGGGGCGGTCACCGAGCGCGTGGCGGTGGCGGAGCTGCTGAAGGGCGGCAAGCACGCGGAGATCGGGCCGGCGCAGGTGCGTGAGCGCTACGGCGTCGACCCCGAGCAGGTGCCGGACTTCATCGCGCTGCGCGGCGACCCCTCCGACGGCCTGCCGGGCGCGCCGGGCATCGGCGCCAAGACCGCCGCCGAGCTGCTGCGCGCGCACGGAACGCTCGAGGCGCTGCTGAGCGCCGCCGGCGCCGACGCGAGCGCGGAGGACTCAGATGCGGCCGCAGTCAGGGCAAGCGCAGTCATGCGCCCGCGCATCGCCGCGGTATTGCGCGAGAACGCGGAGCTGCTGCGCACGTTCAAGCAGGTTGCCACGCTGCAGCGGATCGACGTGGAGCCACCACGTGAACGCACGACGAACTTCGCGGGGGGCGCGCGTATGGCCGGCGAGCTGGGGATGCGGCGGCTGGCCGAGCGGCTGGAGGCGATGATCGACGCGGGCTGACGTGACCGATAGGGGCTCTGTATTACACGGCCAGCAGACGTGATACATTGATTGGATGCGCAGCATAAGGCTGGACGACGAGCTCGACACGCGCGTGCGGCAGGCCGCGGCGGCGGAAGGTGCTTCGGTGTCGGAGTTCATTCGGCGCGCCGCCAGCGAGCGAGCCGATCACACTCTCGCGACCGGCGCAAGTGAGCGCTTGGCCGATGTGATCGGCGCGGTTCACGGAGGCGGGGGGCAGGCCCGCGACACCGGGGCCGCCTTCGTCGAGGCGCTCGATCAAAGACCGTGACGCTCACCGACGCCGGCCCGCTCGTCGCGCTGATCGACGCAGACGAGGCTGATCACAAGCGCTGCCGGGAGACGCTCGCACAGTTGAGCCTGCCGCTCATCACGACCTGGCCCGCGTTTACCGAGGCGATGTACCTGCTCGGGCGCGCCGCCGGCTGGCACGGACAGGAGCCCCTGTGGCGCATGGTGCTGCGCGAGGATCTCGTTGTTGCGCAGCCGTCAGCGGCAGCCAACAAGCGCGCAGCGCGCCTGATGGAGCGCTACGCCGACCGCCCGATGGACCTCGCCGACGCCACCCTCGTCGCGCTCGCCGAGGAACGGCGCCTCAAGCGTATCTTCACCCTCGACGCCGACTTTCACATCTACCGTCTGCACGGGCGGCAGAGCTTCGAGATCGTGCCGGCGTGAAGATGCGTTGTTATTGATGTCGCCCGCCTAGCGGCCCGATGGCCAAGCCAGGCAAGGACGCAGCCTGGCGCCGTGCCAGCAGGCAGCTAGGGCGTGAACTTGACCGTGATGACGTCCCCATCCTGCATCACGTAGTCGCGCCCCTCCAGGCGCAGCGTGCCGCGTTCGCGCGCGCCGGCGTAGCCGCCGGCGTCGACCAGCTCGCGCCAGCCGATCACTTCGGCGCGCACGAAGCCCTTCTGGATATCCGTGTGGATCTGCCCGGCTGCATGCCAGGCGGTGAGGCCGCGGCGCAGGTGCCAGGACTGCGCGATCGTGGCCTCGCCGGCGGTGAAGAACGCGATCAGCTCGAGCAGCGCGAACGCCTCGCGCACCACGCGCTGCAGGCCGGACTCGCTGACGCCGAGCTCCTCGCGCATCGCCGCGGCGTCCTCGTCCTCGAGCTCCGCGAGCTCGGACTCGATGCGCGAGGACACCGCCACAGCGCGCGCGCCCTGCGCGGCCGCGTGCTCGGCGACCGCCGCGGGGACCTCCTCAGAGCCCTCGTCCACGTTCGCCACGAACAGCACCGGCTTGCTCGTCAGCGAGCCGAGGTCGCGCGCGGCGTTGGGCGCCTCCTCGGGCACCGGCACCGTGCGCGCCGGGCGGCCGGCCTGCAGCGCCGCGATCACCTCGCGCAGCCACGCCTCCTCCGCGACGGCGACGCGATCGCCCCCGCGCGCCTGTTTGCCGACCCTCTCCACCCGGCGCTCAGCGGCCTCCAGGTCCGCCATCACCAACTCCGTCTCAATAGTCTCAATATCCGCCAGCGGGTCCACACGGCCCTCGGGATGGACCACGTTCTCGTCTGTGTGCGCGCGCACGACGTGCACGATCGCGTGCGTCTCGCGGATGTTCGCCAGGAAGCGGTTGCCCAGTCCCTCGCCCTGGTGCGCCCCCGCGACCAGGCCCGCGATGTCGTGGAAGTCGACCGTGTCCCACACGATCTCCGACGCGCCCACCGTGCGCGCGACCTCCTCCATGCGCTCGTCGCGCACCGGCACCACCGCCACGTTGGGCTCGATCGTCGTGAACGGGTAGTTCGCCGCCTCCGCGCCAGCTTTCGTCAGCGCGTTGAACAGCGATGACTTGCCCGCGTTGGGCATGCCCACGATCCCGATGCGCGTGCTCATTGGGCCATCTTCCCAGGATCGTGCTGACGGACACGGGCGCAGCCATCCCAAGCGCGCACGACCTATCCTGGGCAGAGGCCATGTACGCCTACTACGACCCCGAGGCCGATATAGCGTGGCTTCCCACTGGTGACTCTGAGCGCGTCGTCAGCGAGGAGGTCGAGTGGGGCTTGATCGACCACGACGCCACAACGGACGAGATCGTGGCCGTCGAGATTTGGGCCGCCAGCAAACGCCTGCCCCAGGCAATTCTCGACGCGCTGCCGAGACCTGGCAAGCCTCAGGGCGTAACCGTCTGAGCGGCGTCCGCACGAGCGGCTCCCACCAGCGTTCCCAGCGCCGCCCCTGCCAGCACATCTGAGGGGTAGTGCACGCCCAGGTACAGCCGCGACAGCGCCAGTCCCGTGGCGAGCGTGTACAGCGGCAGGGCCGGCAGACCGAGGCGCGAGTAGGTGACCGCCCCTGCAAACGATGTGGAAGCATGCGCGCTCGGGAAGCTCAGCGCGGTCGGCGTCCCCGTCAGCGCCGGCAGCCCCGGAAGCTCTGGCCGGCGGCGGCCCACCACCCGCTTGACCGCCGTGTTCAGCACGTACACGCCCGCGACCGTCGCCGTCGCCCGGCGCCACTCCCCCCTGCGCTCTGCGTCGAGCGCCGCTCCGACCGCGCCTATCGCAAGCCAAATGCCGGCGTGCTCGCCCACACGCGAGAACCGCGCCACCGCGCGCTCGGCACCCGGCGTGTGCCCGCGCGTGCGCGCAAGTCGCAGCAGCCGCTCGTCGAGGTTCATCCTGTGTGAGGACAAGGAGTTAGGGGGCCGATGGGCAAGCGAGGCAAGGACGCAGTGAGCGAAGTTGCTCAGCACACGTGCTGGCCGATCGGAGATCCCGTCGATCTTCGATCGGTAAGGACGCAGCATCGCGCCGCCCAGCGGTTCCCTAACCGAAGCCGACGCGGGGCTCGTCGCTATCAGCGCTGACATAGACCACCTGGCCGAGGTCCACGCGCACCGGTCCGTCCTCGCTCTCGAGCTCGTGCCAGCCGATGCCGCCGAGCGCCTTGTTGAGATCTTCGAGCTGCTTGTCGCTCACGCGCAGCGCCAGCACCTGGCCGCCCTGGAATCCGAGCGTCACGCGTCGCGCTCCCGTAGCGGCCATCAGTGACCGCCTCCGCCGGCGGCCGGCTGCACGATCTCGGTCAGCACGCCGGCGGTCGCACGCGGATGCATGAACGCCACGCGCGAGCCGCGGATGCCGGTTCGCGGCTGCTGGTCGATCAGCTGCAGGCCCGCCTGCGTGAGCGCCTGCAATGTCGCGTCGATGTCGGCCACCCGGTAGGCCACGTGGTGCAGGCCCGGTCCCTTGGCGGCGATGAACCTACCGACGGGCGTGTCCGGCCCAAGCGGCGCCAGCAGCTCGACGTGGCTCTCGCCCACGTCCAGGAGCACCGCCTCCACGCCCTGCTCCTCGACCACCTCGCGATGCGCCACCTCCAGCTCGAAGCTGTCGCGGTAGAGCTCGAGCGCGGGCTCGATCTCCTCGACGGCGACGCCAATGTGGTCGATGCGGCTGAACACCAGCCGCAGTCTATAGCTGCTTGGGCTCGTTCCCACCCGGAGAGTCGGGGAGGCGGATCGGAACGGGCGCCGGCGGGGGCGGGTGCGACTCGGCCGCCGCCACCACACGCAGGCCCACCCCCGGCGCGCGCTCCATGCGCGGCACTCCCGCCATCACCTTGTCGATCGCGTCGCGATCGAGCACCTCGCGCTCCAGCAGCTCGGCCGCGAGCGCGTCCAGTTGCGGGCGGTGAGCGACGATCAGCTTCTGTGCGGCTCTGCGCGCCTCCTCGATCAGATCCTGGCGCTCCTCGTCGCGCAGCCGCAGCGTCTGCTCCGACAATCGCACGTCTCCGTCGGGCGAGCGCCCGACGCCGGCGGTGCCCATCGCGAAGTCGTGGACCATCGAGTGCGAGATGTCGGCCACGCGCTTGAGGTCGTCGGAGGCGCCAGTGGTGATCGCGCCGAACACGACCTGCTCGGCCACGCGACCGCCGAGCAGCACGGTCATGTAGTCGAGCAGCTCCTCGCGCGTCTTCAGGTAGCGGTCCTCCGCCGGCAGGTTCAGCGTGTAGCCGAGCGCGCGCCCGCGCGGCACGATCGAGATCCGGTGCACCCGGTCGACCGACGGCAGCAGCTCGCCGCACAGCGCGTGCCCCGCCTCGTGGTAGGCGACCACCCGCTTCTCGTGCTCGTTCAGCACGCGCTTGGACTGCACGCCAGCGATCACCCGCTCGATCGCCGAGTCGAAGTCCTTGAGCGCGATCTTCTTGGCCCCGCGCCTGGTCGCGAAGATCGCCGCCTCGTTGCAGATGTTCGCCAGATCCGCGCCCGTCAGCCCGCTCGTCTGCTGGGCGACCGCCCCGAGGTCGAGGTTCTCCAGCGGCTTGTCGCGCGTGTGCACCTGCAGGATGCCGAGACGGCCTTTGACGTCCGGTGGCACCACGAACACCTGGCGGTCGAAGCGGCCCGGGCGCAGCAGCGCCGGGTCGAGCTTGTCCAGCAGGTTGGACGCCGCGATCACCACGACTCGCCCGCTGGAGGAGAAGCCGTCCATCTCCACGAGCAGCTGGTTGAGCGTCTGGTCCTTCTCGCCAGAGATGTCCATCCCGCGCCGCCCGCCGACGGCGTCGAGCTCATCGATGAAGATGATCGCCGGTTCGTGCTTGCGCGCGATCGCGAACAGCCGGCGGATGCGCGCCGCGCCGAGGCCCGCGAACATCTCCACGAACGACGCCGCCGACTGCGCGAAGAACTGCGCGCCCGACTCGTTCGCGACCGCCTTTGCCAGCAGCGTCTTGCCGGTGCCCGGCGGACCGTGCAGGAGGATGCCCTTGGGGACTTTCGCGCCGAGCGCGTGGAAGGACTTCGGTTCGCGCAGGAACTCGACGATCTCCTGCAGCTCCGCCTTGGCGTCGTCGACGCCGGCGATGTCCGCGAACGTCACCGACTGGTCGGACGTCGGCTTGATCTGCTGCGGCTTGACCCGCGGCATCACCTTCATCATCCGCCACATCATGAAAACCAGCGCCGTGAAGAACAGGATCGCGATCACCGGCTCCCAGTTGACCGCCTGGTTCTGGAGTTCCTGCGTGAACGACGGCCCCGGCGCGGACGGCTGCACCGTGGCCACGTGCACGCGCGCCCGAGGCGTCGCCACCACGTGCGCCAGCGCGCCGTGCTTCAGCGCGGGGCCGCTCTTTGCGCCGTGTTTCAGCGCAGCGCCACCCGACGCGCCGTGCGCCGGCGCGGCATGCGTGAGCGGGGTCTTCCCGCCGGGCGATTGCGGCGCAGTCGTGGTCTGCGCGCTCACCTCTCCATCCCCTCCAGCAAATCAACCATCCTTGGCATTGCATCCATTATGCGTGTTTCCTACCGTCTTGTCGAGCGCTGCAACTCTCAGCCGAGCACGCGCACCGCGAGGTCCCTGAACAGCTCTGTCGCGAACGCCAGGTCGCGCACGTCGATGCGCTCGTCCGCGCCGTGAATCAGCGGCGCGGTCTGCAGCAACGACTGATGGCGGTGGGGGAAGAATCCATAGGCGACGCACTCGGGGAACGCCACGCGGAAGTGGCGCGAGTCGGTGAAGCCCGGAAGCACGACCGGCACGACCTCCGCGCCCGGGTCCTGCTCGGCGATCCAGCCGGAGATCGCGTCCATCAGCTGCGAGGCCGCCGGCGAGCGGTTGCCGACGACCCGCTCGGTGAACTCGATCTGCCAGGGCGGCCGGGAGTCCGCGGGCGAGGACGAGTCGCCGGGCGACTCGGAGGGCGACCGGCTGGCTGGGCTGGATTCCAGAACTTCGGCCAGCCCCTCGCGCACCTCCTGCTCGCCCAGGCCCGGCGGCACGCGGCAGTCCACCTTCAGCTCCGCACGACTCGGGATCACGTTGATCTTCTCCGACGCGGCGATCCGTGTGGGCGTGAACGTGACGCCGAGCATCGGCTCGAACATGATCGCCAGGCGCGGGTCCGCCGCGCGCAGGCGTGCGACCGCGCCCTCCGGGTCCTCCGGGTCCTCGCCGATCCCGCGCAGGAACGCCAGCGGCTCCTCGGTCGGTCGATATGCGGGCTGGCGCGCCGCGAACCGCTCCAGTATGGGCCCCATCTTCAGCAGCGCGTTCTCGCCCATGCCGGGCATCGAGGCGTGGCCGGCGACCCCGTCGGTGACGACCTTGAAGCGGAACACGCCCTTCTCCGCGCAGCACACGCCGTAGCAGCGCCTGCCGCCGTACTCGAACACCGCGCCGCCGCCCTCGTTGACGAGCATGTCGCAGCGGACCTTCTCGGGATGGTTCTTGGTGATCCATTCGGCCCCCAGCGAGCCGCCGGTCTCCTCGTCGACGACCGCCACGATCAGCAGCTCGCCACGCGCCGGGCGCCAGCCCGAGCGCGCCAGCGACGCCGCCGCGGCGATCTCCGCGGCCACCTGCGACTTCATGTCGAGCGCGCCCCTGCCCCACAGGAAGCCGTCGGCGAGGTCCCCCGACCACGGGTCGTGCGTCCAGTCGGCCGGGTCCGCGAGCACGGTGTCGACGTGGCCGAGATAGCACAGCGTCGGACCGGCAGCCGCCGCGCCCGCGCCGGTGCCGGACGCCGCCGCTCCTCGCAGCCTCGCGACCAGGTTGGGGCGCTCGGGCTCCGCGCCGAGCAGCTCGCACTCAAAGCCCGCCACGGCGAGATGGTTGGCCAGGTACTCCTGTGCCGCGAGCTCGTTGCCAGGCGGGTTGACCGTGTTGAAGCGGATCAGGCTGGCGAGCAACTCCCCGGCCTCCGCGCCCAGCTGGCCGTCCGGCGATCCGTTTGCGCTCATCGAGCAGATCGTACGCCCATCTCCGCGACCTCCTCGCGACTGAGCGGGTAGTGGCAGGCGACGAGCGTCCCCGAGCCCTTGTCCTCTAGCGCAGGCTCCTGCGTGGAGCAGAGCGCCTGCGCCTTCGGGCAGCGGGTGTGGAAGCGACACCCGCTCGGTGGATTCGCGGGGCTCGGCACGTCGCCGCCGAGCGGGTGTCGCTCGCTGCCGTGCAGCGACGGGTCGGCGACCGGCACCGCGGCCAGCAGCGCGCCGGTGTAGGGGTGGCGTGGGAACGCGTACAGCGCGTCGTTCGGGCCGATTTCGACGATCTTGCCGAGGTACATGACCGCCACGCGGTCGCACATGTGGCGCACCACCGACAGGTCGTGGGCGATGAACACGACCGTCAGGCCGAGCCGTCGCTGCAGGTCGCGCAGCAGGTTGAGCACCTGCGCCTGGATCGAGACGTCGAGCGCGGACACGGGCTCGTCGGCGATCAGCAGCTTGGGGTTGAGCGCGAGCGCGCGGGCGACGCCGATGCGCTGGCGCTGCCCGCCGGAGAACTCGTGCGGGTAGCGGTTGTAGTGCTCGGGGTTCAGCCCGACCGTCTCCATCAACCGCTGCACCTCGCGTTTGCGCTCGCCCTTCTCGCGCATCAGGCGATGGATCGCAAACGGCTCGCCGATGATCGAGCCGACGGTCTTGCGCGGATTCAGCGACGAGTAGGGGTCCTGGAAGATCATCTGCACCTCGCGCCGGATCGCCTTCAGGCGCGCGCCCTTGACGCGCGTGATGTCGATCCCCTCGAAGTCGATCTCGCCGGCCGTGGCGTCTAGCAGCCGCATCATCAGCTTGGCGGTGGTGCTCTTGCCGCAGCCCGTCTCGCCGACGATCCCGAGCGTCTCGCCGCGCTCGATCTCCAGGCTGACGCCGTCCACGGCCCTGACAGCGCCGATCTTGCGCTGGATGATGATCCCGCGCGTGATCGGGAAGTGCTTTACGAGGTCACGCACCCGCATCAGCGGCCCCGCGGCGCCGACGGCCGTGCTCATGCGGGCGCAGCCCCCGGTAGACCCACCTCGGCGAGCGCCTCCTCGGGCGTCTTGCCGGCGCCCAGTTGCTCCCACAGGCGCCGGCGCACATCCGCCTCCAGCAGGCATGCGACGTGGTGGCCGGGTTCGTCGGGGACCGGCTCGAGCGCGGGGTCGATGCGGGCGTGGTCCGGCTGGGCGTATGGACAGCGCGGGTGAAAGTGACAGCCCGAGGGAGGGTTGATCAGGCTGGGCGGCGTCCCCGGGATCGGCACGAGATCCTCCTCGCGCGAGCCGTCGAGCCTCGGGATCGACTTCAACAGGCCCCACGTGTATGGGTGTTCGGGCGCCGAGAACACGCGCGTGGCCGAGGCCGTCTCGACGATCCGCCCCGCGTACATGACCGCGATGTCGTCTGCCATCTCCGCGACCACGCCGAGGTCGTGGGTGATGATCACGATCGCCATCCCCAGCTCGCGCTGCAGCCGTTCCATCAGCGCGAGAATCTGCGCCTGCACTGTCACGTCCAGGGCGGTCGTCGGCTCGTCGGCGATCAGCAGCTTGGGCTCGTTCGCGAGCGCCATCGCGATCATCACGCGCTGGCGCATGCCGCCGGAGAACTCGTGCGGATACTCGTCCACGCGCCTCGCGGGGTCGGGGATCCCGACGAGGCCGAGCAGCTCGACGGCGCGCTCGCGGGCCTTCGCCTTGGAGACGTCGCGGTGGGCGCGCACCGCCTCCGTCAGCTGGCGGCCGACCCGGTAGAGGGGATGCAGCGAGGAGAGCGGGTCCTGGAAGACCATCGCGATGTCGTTGCCGCGGATCGCCCGCAGCTCGTCTTCGGGGAGCGTGACGAGGTCCTTGCCCTCGAACAGGATGCGCCCTGATATCCGGGCGCCCTGGCGTCGCGTGAGCCCGAGCGTCGTCAGCGAGGAGACCGTCTTGCCCGATCCCGACTCGCCCACGATCCCGAGCGTGCGGCCTTTGTGCACCTGGTAGGTGATCCCGTCCACGGCGTGCACGATCCCGTCCTCGGTCGGGAACTCCACGCGCAGATCCTCGACGCGCAGCAACGGCTCGGCAGCGCTCACGAGTACCTGACGCGGGGATCGAGATACGCGTAGGCGATGTCCACGACGATGTTCGCGACGATGATGAAGGACGCGGCGAGCAGCACGGTTCCCTCCACCACAGGGAAGTCGGAGGCCTTGATCGCTTTGTAGTTCTCCACGCCGATCCCCGGGATGTTGAACACGGTCTCCACGAGCACCGCGCCTCCCAGCAGCACGCCGATTTCCAGGCCCAGCAGCGTGAAGATCGGGTTGACCGCAGAGCGCACGCCCTGGCGCACGACCGCTCGTTCGCGCAGGCCCTTGGCCCGCGCGGTGCGGATGTAGTCCTCGCGCATCGTCTCGCTCAAGCTGCCGCGCATCAGCCGCGCATAGACGGCGGCCGAGCCGGCCGCCAGCACGATCCAGGGCATGATCAGCGAGGTGAACCACTTCCACGGGTCGTACGTGAGCCCCACATAGCTGCCGGCTCCCGGCAGGATCTTGAGTTTGCCGATGTCGTTGGCGAACAGCAGCAGCATCACGAAGCCGAGCCAGAATTCAGGCACCGACAGCAACAGCAGCGCCGTGCCCATCGACAGGCGGTCGACGATCGAGTGCCGACGCAGGGCCGAGATGATCCCGACGCTGAGGCCGCCGAGCACCCACAGCACCGCCGCCCCCACCGTGAGCGACAGCGTGGCCGGCAGCCGTTCCGCGATCAGCGACCGCACCGACTCCTGGCTGTAGTAGCTGTAGCCGAGGTTGAAATGCAGGAAGAACTCCTTCATGTAATCCCAGAACTGAACGATCAGGGGTTTGTTCAGCCCCAGCACCCGTTCGATTTCTTTGATCAGATTCGGGTGCGGATCGCGGCCCGCGCGCAGCAGCGCGGGATTGCCCGTCGGCAGCACGCGAAAGAACACGAACGTGAGCGCGCACACGACCATGAGGATCAGCACCCCGATCAGCAGCCGGCGGACGACGTAGCGAATCATTCGCCCGCTCCCGCGCCCGTCATCGCGCCTGACGGCGGGATCGAGGAATGGTCTGGAGTCGGTGACATATCTGTGAGTGGCGCGTGGGACCGATCGCCCGACGGGAGGGGCCCCGCCGACGTGGCGAAGCCCCTCCTGCTGCCTTCGGCTACTTCAATGAGGTGTAGCTGTAGTCCCACTCGCCGACGTCCCAGATGTCGCCGACGCCGTTGACGCCGCTGCCCTCGATGCCCGCCTGCTTGTCCCAGTCGAACGGGACCGCGGCCGCGTCTTCGACGAGTTCTTCGTCGATCTTCGCCCACGCTTTGGCGCGCGCTTCGTTGCCGACCACGTTTTCGGCCGCGGCCATCGCCGCGTTGATCTTCGGCACGTTGGTCTGGCCCCAGTTGAGGTTGCCCGTGGAGACGATCGTGGTGCCGTTGAACGTGATGTTGAGCACCGTCTGCGGGTCGGCGAAGTCGGCGATCCAGCCGACGCTCGGGCACACGGTGATCTCTTCTTTGGGCACGTTGCAGTACTTCGCGTACATCGTCGAGGCTTCCTCGACCGAGTACTTCACGGTGAAGCCGAGGTTCTTCAGCGTCTGCTCGACGATCTGCGAGTCCTCTTCGAACGGGTCGCCGCTCGCGCCCACCATGAGCACCGTTTCGCCACCCGTGTATTTCCCACTGGGGTAGCCGGCCAGCTTCATGTACTTTTCGGCGACTTTCACGTTGCCTTCGGGATACGCGTCGAAGTCGAACTGCGACCCCTGCGGGCCCTTCACGCCTCCGGCCTGTTCGAAGCCGTTGATCGTCGGGTAGATGAAGTGTGTGGCGACGGTGGTGACGAGTTCACCGCCGCGCGCCTTGTCCATCGCCTGGCGGTCGAGCGCCGCCCAGAACGCCTTGCGCAAGTTGATGTTCTTGAACGGGCCGACCTTGTTGTTGACGCCGATGTAGTGATCCCCGCCACCCGGTGAGATCTGCAGCTGGGATTTGTACTTTTCGGCGGCCAGTCTCACGATCGACTGCGCCACGGAGGATTCGTTCTGGACGATGTCGCTGCCTTCCAGCACCTGGCGCCCGAGCACGGCGGTCGTGCCGCCGAGCTTGACGTCGATTTCGTTCAGGTAGGCGGGACGGTAGTCGGTTTTTGCGTTCCAGTTCGGGTTGCGCACGAGCGTCGCCGACTTGCCGGGGACGTACCCGATTCCCAGGACCTTGCCTTCGGCGTTGTTCTTGAGCATGTAAGGCCCCGTGGCCACCTGGTAGCCGGCGTAGTTCGACGGTTTGTTCTTGTCGAATTTTTCGGCGTACGACTTCGGCACCGCCGCCGTCAGCGGCAGCAGCAGCGCGTCGGCCACGAGCTGGCCTTTGGGTTCGGTGAGGTGAAAGACGATCTCGTGCTTGTTCGGCGTTTCGATGCCCTTCATCGGGCCGCCGGTCGCCTTCGGCTCGCCTTCCACGGATTTGAAATACGAGTCGATGTAGGGGTTGGCGACGTTCGGGTTCTTGCCACGCTCGATCGCGTAGGCGACATCTTCGGCGACCACTTCGCGGTTGACAGGCGGGCTGAAGTGAATGCCTTCCTTCAGGTGCACTGTCACCGTCTTGCCGCCATTGCTGATTTCCGGCTGCCCTTCGGCCATGTCGGGCGTCGCGACGGTCGCGTTCGGCTTCTGTGAGTACAGCGGTCGCTGCGTCGCGAACACGACCGCGTAGTCGACCGAGAAGTAGGCGAGCCCCGGATCCAGGTGTTCGAAGTCGGTTTCCTGGAGCACCGTGAGCGTCCCACCCCGCTTTCCGGTCTCCGCCTCGGTCAACGGGCTTTTGTAGCCGCCCGTGCTGAGCGCGCTTGATGCGCTCGCCGTGCTACTCGAGCCGCTCGTGCTGCTGCTTGAGCCGCACGCTGCGAGCAACAGCGCCAGCCCGGCCGCGAGCGCTACGGCCGCGACCGTTCTAATCGACCTCATCGAGACGCCTCCTGGATTGTGTATCGGTTGCCCTCATCGGGCATTTCTCGGGTTCAGGGCGTCCTGAAGCCCATCCCCCAGCAAGTTGAATGCCAAGACCGTGAGCACCAGCGCGATGCCCGGGAACACCATGAACCACCACGCGGTGTTGAAGATCGGCGCCGCCTGCGCGATCATCGCCCCCCAGCTCGGCGTAGGTGGACGGATGCCGACGCCCAGGAACGAGAGCGCGGCCTCGAGCAGGATGTTCGTCGGGATCAGCAGGCTCGAGTAGACGATGATCGGGGCGGCGAGGTTGGGGAGGATCTCGCGGAACATGATCCGCAGGTCCGAGGCCCCGAGTGCACGCGAGGCCTCGACGAACTCGCGCTCGCGCATCGACAGAACGAGGCCGCGCACGATGCGCCCCACGTACGGCCAGGTGGCGATGCAGATGACGAAGATGATCGTCGTGAGGCCCGGCTGAATCAGGCCTTTCGCGCACCCGCGCACGCCGCACGCGGCTCCCAGCCCGAGACCCAGCAGCAGGATCGGGATCGACAGCACGATGTCCATGAAGCGCGACAGCAGCATGTCGACCCAGCCGCGGTAGAACGCGGCGACCATCCCCACGACGACCCCGATCACGGTCGAGATCCCCGTGCCGATGATGCCGACCTCGAGCGAGACCCGCGTGCCGTAGATCACGCGCGACAGCACGTCCTCGCCGAGCTGGTCTACCCCGAACGGGTGAGCGAGAGTGGGCCCCAGAGGAGAGCCGAACGAGTCGGTGAGGTTGAGGTTCTGCACGTCGGGGCCCGGCAGTCCGAGCAGGCTGACCACCAGCGGCGCGGCGAGCGCGATGACGATCAGGAACACGATGAATCCGAGCGACACCAGCGCCACGCGATCCTGGCGCAGGCGCCGCCAGAACAGCTGCAGCGGAGAGCGCCCGACGATATCGCCGCCGACATCCAGAAATCCGAGAGCGTCCCCCCCTGACGGCAGTAGCTCAGCCGCGCCAGCGCTCATCTTGGCGTCTGCTCCTGCGAGGGATGTTTGGACCTGGCACCGTTGACATCGAATCTACACGTTCGACAACCCCCTTGGGCGACCTTCCGCGGCCGCAAAATGGGGAGTTCTCCACACGAGCGATACTCAGCTAGATGAATACCCTTTTCGACGACGATCCGAACGACGATCTGGCCAAAGATACGGCCGTCGATATGGCCAAACGGCACAGTCCGGGCGAACGGCGCAAGAGTCGTCCACTCGCGGTGCGGATGCGTCCGCGCGACATCCGGGAATTCGTGGGGCAGTCCCACCTGCTGGCGCCTGGCTCCGCGTTGCGCACCGCGATCGAGCAGGGCAAAGCTCACTCGATGGTGCTCTATGGCCCGCCGGGCTCGGGCAAGACGACGCTCGCGCGTATCGTCGCCGAGCACTCGGGGGCCGCGTTCGAGGAGCTGAGCGCCGTCGCGGCCGGGCGCGCGGAGGTGCGCGCGGTGATCGAGCGCGCAGCGCACCGGCGCGACACCAGCGGCGCTCAGACGGTGCTGTTCCTCGATGAGATCCACCGCTTCAACAAGGCCCAGCAGGACGCGCTGCTGCCGGCCGTCGAGGAAGGGCTGGTGACGCTGATCGGCGCAACGACCGAGAACCCGGCGTTCGAGGTCAACGGCGCGCTGCTCTCACGGGTGCGCGTATACGCGCTACAGGCGCTCACGCCCGAGGAGGTCGCGACGGTGCTGCGCCGCGCGGCCGCCGGCGCAATGGCCGACGGGACGACGGCCGCCGAGGGTGACGCATTCGCGGTCGACGACGCCGCGCTCGACTTCCTCGCCGCCCGCAGCGAAGGCGACGCGCGCACGGCGCTGAACGCGCTCGAGCTGGCCGCCGCGACGGCGGCGGAGCTCGCAGAGGAGCGCGTGACCCTCGCCCGCGTCGAGGATGCGCTGCAGCGGCGGGCGGTCCTCTACGACAAAAAGGGCGACCGCCACTACGACTACATATCCGCGTGGATCAAGGCCACGCGCGGCTCGGATCCGGACGCGTCGCTGTACTACCTGGCGGTGATGCTCGAGGGCGGCGAGGACCCGCGCTTCATCGTGCGGCGAATGGTGATACTTGCCTCCGAGGACATCGGCAACGCCGACCCGGGCGCGCTGTCGGTTGCCGTTGCCGCCGCGCAGGCGGTCGAGCACGTGGGACTGCCGGAGGCGCGCTACGCGCTCGCGCAGGCCGCCATCTACCTGGCGCTCGCGCCCAAGTCCGATGCCGCTGGGCGCGCCCTGTCGGCGGCCGCGAGCCACGTGCGCGAGCACGGCGCCGGCGCCGTGCCGAGCTGGCTGCGCTCGGGGCCTCGACCGGGACAGGACCGCGGCGGGTATGACAATCCCCACGGGCACCCAGACCATCTCGCCTCGCAGCCGTTGCTGCCCGCCAGCGTCTCGGGCGAGCGCTTCTACGAGCCCGACGAGGCGGAGGCGGAGCTGGCGGCGCGCCTGGCGCGGATTCGCCGGGCGCGCGACCCGCAGGCGCGATAATCGCCTGTGATGAGCGCGTCCTCGAGCGAGACCCCCACGTCGGCGAGCGCGAGCGCCGCGTCGGCGAGCGAGGCGATCGCGCGCGAGCAGCTCGCGGCGCACGACCCGGCGACGGGCGCGCTGCTCGGCAGCGTCCCGGTCACGCCGCCCGAGCGCATCAACGAGATCGTGGACGCGGTGGCCAAGGTGCAGCCCCTGTGGGCGCTGCTGCGGGTGAAGGACCGCGCGCGCTACATGGGCAGGATGGCGCAGGCGGTGATCGACGACTTCGACGAGCTCCAGGAGGGGCTCGCGCGCGAGCAGGGCAGACCGCGCGCGGAGGTCGCGGCGCTCGAGCTGCTCGCCGCGATCGACGCCCTGAAGTGGGTCGCCGACGACGGTGCCGACGTGCTCGGCGCCCGCCGCGTGGGCGTCAACCGCTCGCTGACGATCGCCAAGCGCGCGCGCATCGCGTTCGAGCCGTATGGCGTCGTCGGCGTGATCGGCGCGGGCAGCGCGCCGTTCGCACAGCCGCTCGGCCAGATCGCCGGAGCGCTGCTGGCCGGCAACGGCGTCGTCTTCAAGCCCGCCGGACGGGCGTGCCTGGCGGGTGAGCGGATCGCGCGGGTGCTCGCTCGCGCAGGCCTGCCCGAGGGGCTCGTGCGCGTCGTGCACGGCGGCGCGGACGTCGGCGTGGCGCTCGCGCAGGCGCCGGTGAGCAAGATCCTGTTCACGGGCTCCCCCGCGGTCGGCCGGGTGGTCGCGCGGGCGTGCGTCTCGCGCGAGAAGGAGGTCACGGTCGAGCTCGGCGGCAAGGACGCGATGCTCGTGCTCGCCGACGCGCATCTGCGCCGCGCGATCGCCGCCGCGCTGTGGGCCGGCTGCGCCGCCGCGGGGCAGGCACGGGGCTCGATCGAGCGCGTGTACGTCGCACGCGAGGTCTACGAGCGCTTCCTGGCGGGACTGGTGAGCGGCGCGCGAGCGCTCACCGTCGGCGATCCGGCCGACCCGCGCGTGCAGGTCGGTCCGCTGGCCTCCGCCCGTCGCGCCGAGCATGTCAGCGCACTCGTCGAGGAGGCCGTCGCGCAGGGCGCGCGGCTGCACTGCGGCGGGCCGGTCAGCCCAGCCGGCTGCGAGGGCGCCTTCTACGCGCCCGCCGTGATCACCGGCGCCACGCCCCAGATGCGCGTGCTGCGCGAGCCCGTGGACGGACCGGTGCTGGTCGTCGTGCCCGTCGACTCGATCGACGCGGCGATCTCCGCCGCCAACGGCGGCGCTTACTGCCTGAGCGCGTCCGTATGGACGGCCGACCGCTACCAGGGGATACGCATCGCACGCGAGCTGCGTGCGGGCATGGTGTGGCTCAACGATCACCTCCCCGGCCCGACCGTCTCGCGCGGCCCGTGGGGCGCCGCCGCGGGCGGCGGCCTCGGCCGCACGCTCGGGCAGGCGGGGCTGCGCGCGTGCGCGCAGGAGAAGCTCATCACGTGGGACCCGCCCGCCATGCGCGGCCTGTGGTGGGGCCCCTACGACGCCACCAGCGCGAAGGCCATGCGGGCGGTCGCCAAGCTGCGCTCCGCACGCGAGTCCGACCGCGAGCGCGCGTGGCGGGAAGGCGCGCTGGCGCTCGCGCGCGTCGGGGCGCGAGCGTTCGGGCGGGGACTGCCGCGCGGCTGATGTTCCGGGCGGCACATGTGCCGCCCGGCGGGACCGCACATGTGCGGTCCCGTGAAAGGGTCGCATGCGACCCTTTCGGACTGGCCGCATGCGGCCAGTCCCCCATGGACGGCTAACCTTTGACCATGCCCGCCCAGGCCTACGCCGGCAAGGAGTGCGTGTGCCAGCTGCGCAGGGGAATCTGCGACCAGAGCTGCGTGCAGGGGATGCTGGACACCCCCTTCTACATCGCCTGCCTGAAGCTCTCCGGGCGGCGCTGCCTGGTGATCGGCGGCGGGGAGATCGGGCTCGAGAAGGTCGAGGGGCTGCTCGCATGCGACGGCGAGGTCACGCTGATCGCGCCCGAGGCCGAGCCGGCGCTCGAGCAGTACGCGCGCGAGGGCTCGATCCGCTGGAAGCGGCGCGCATACGCGGGCGCTGCCGATCTGGAGGGCGCGTTCATGGCGATCGCCGCGACCGACGACACCGACGTCAACATCGCTGTCTACGAGGACGCCGAGCGCCGCGCGATGCTCGTCAACGTCGTCGACGTGCCGCCGCTGTGCAACTTCATCCTGCCGGCGATCGTGCGCATGAGCCCGCTCGCGATCGCGATCTCGACCGCCGGCGCCTCGCCGGCGCTGGCCAAGCGCATGAAGCGTGAGATCGAAGCCCAGTTCGGCGAGCCATACGCCCACCTGGCGGTGCTGCTCAATGAGGTGCGCGGCTGGGCGAAGGGCACGCTTGCGACCTACCAGGAGCGCAAGGAGTTCTTCGAGGGCATCGTCAACGGCGACCCCGACCCGATCGCGCTGCTGCGCGACGGCGACACCGAGGCCGGCGAGCAGGCCGTGCGCGAGCTGATCGCGCGAGCGCAGAGCGCGCACGCGTTGCACGTCTAGAGAGCCCAGAGCGTGGCCGCACTCGAGGTCGAGGGGCTGGCTCGGCACTACGGCGAACGCGAAGCGCTGAGCGACGTCTCGCTGTCGCTCGGCGACGGCCAGACGCTGGTCGTGTTCGGCCCCAACGGCGCCGGCAAGACGACGCTGCTGCGCGTGCTTGCGACGCTGCTGCGCCCGCACGCGGGGAGCGTCAGCGTGCTCGGCTGCAAGCTGCCCGAGCAAGCCTGGGCGATACGTGGGCACGTCGGCCTGCTCGGCCACGAGCCGCTGCTCTACCGCGAGCTGACCGCGCGCGAGAACCTGCGCTTTCACGCGCGCCTGTACGGCGTCGGCGAGCAGCGCGTCGGCGAGCTGCTGGAGGCGGTGGCGATGGACGCGCGCGCGAACGAGCCACTGCGCACGCTCTCGCGCGGCATGGTCCAGCGCGTTGCCGTCGCCCGTGCCGTGCTGCACGATCCCGAGCTGCTGCTGCTCGACGAGCCCAACTCCAACCTGGACCCGGCCGCGATCGAGCTCGTGGCGCCGTTGATCGGCGCCACGTCGGGGCGCACACGCGTGATCTGCAGCCACGATCCCAGCGGCGGCCTCGCGGAGGCCGATCTCGTGCTCGGGCTGCGCGCGGGCCGGCCGGCGCTGCTGCGCGCCGCCACCGACGTCGACCGCGACGACATCGCGGAGCTGTACCGGTGAGCGGCGTGCAGGCCCCGCAGCGGCCACTGCAGGCCGCGCGCGCCGCGCGAGCGGTCGGGCTCTGGCGGACCGTCGGCGCGCTGCTGCGCAAGGAGCTGCTGGTGGAGCTGCGCACGCTGGAGTCGGTCCCCGGCATGTCGCTGTTCGCGGTGACCACGTTCGTGGTCTTCCACTTCGCGCTGAACCGCGGCAGCGTCGAAGGCGACCTCGCGGCGGGGATCCTGTGGGTGACGCTGCTGTTCGCCGCGATCCTCGGCGTCAACCGGCTGTTCGTGGCGGATGCCGATCAGGGTGGCTTCGACGGCTTCCTGCTGGCCCCCGTCGACCGCAGCGCGATGTTCGTCGCCAAGGTGCTCACCCTGCTCGCCTTCCTGGTCGTGCTCGAGCTCGTGGCCGTCCCCGCCTTCGCCCTGCTGCTGCTCGGAGCGCCGCTCGGCCCGGCGCTTCCAGGCCTGCTTGCCACGCTCGCGCTCGGCGACCTCGGCGTGGCTGTGATCGGCACGCTCGTCGCAGCGATGGCCGTCCGCACCCGTGCGCGCGACCTCCTCGGGCCGCTGCTCGCGCTGCCGCTGTTCGTGCCGATCGTGATCGGCGGCGCGCGCGCGATCTCGCCGCTGCTCGTCCAGGCCCACCCGACGGCGCCCGCCGCGCGCTGGCTGCTGACGCTTGGGCTCTATGATCTGGTCTTCGGGCTGATCGCCTACGCCCTGTTCGACTTCCTCCTGGAGGACTGAAAAGCCCATGTATGGCAAGGGTCTGCGCGCGCTGAGCATCTCGACCGTGGTCGCGGTGGCGGTGTCGCTCGGCCTCGTCTTCTTCTACGCGCCGCTTGAAGCCGAACAGGGCTTCCTGCAGAAGATCTTCTACGTGCACGTGCCGCTGGCGATCGTCGCACTGTGCGGCTTCGTGCTCGGCGGCCTGCTCGCGATCCAGCACCTGCGCACGCGCGATCCGCGCTGGGACATGCGCTCCTACGTGGTGATCCACATGAGCCTGATCTTCGCCGTCGGCACGCTCATCACGGGCTCGATCTGGGCGAAGGGCTCGTGGGGACACTGGTGGGTGTGGAGCGAGCCGACGCTCGTGTCGTTCCTGATCGTCTTCCTGCTGTACGCGACCTACCAGCCGCTGCGCTTCGCGATCGAGGACCCCGAGCGCCAATCGCGCTACGCGTCGGTGTTCGCGATCACCGCGGGAGCGTTCGTGCCGATGAACTTCATCGCCGTGCGCCTGTCCACCGCATACCTGCACCCGCGCGTGCTGGGCAGCACCTCGAACCTCCCGGGCCCGATGGCGCTGACGTTCGTGGTCTCGCTGCTGGCGATGGCGCTGCTGTTCGCGACCCTGTGCAAGTACGAGCTGACCGCCAAGCACACCCGCGCGCAGATACGAGCGCTGCGCCGGCGCCTGGCCGGGGAGACGGCCGCACCCACACGGCCGCGCAGCGCCGCCCCGGCCCTGCAGCACGTCACGACGATGCCCGCGCGCGCGGCGGGAAGGTCGGCGCTGTGATGCTCGCCGCGGCGCTTGCAGAGATTCCGGCCCTGCCGCTGCACACGGCCGGCAAGTACGTGGCCGGCGCCTACGTGGTGCTGTTCGCGCTGGTGCTGATCTACGTGGCGATCATGGCGCTGCGCCTGAGCCGCATCGAGCGCGATCTCGGCGAGCTGCTGAGCATGTCCGAGCGTCCGGCCGGGGTGGGCGGGCAGGATCAATCGGCCGAGCACGATCCGCGGCGGGAGTCGGCGCCGGCATGAGCGAGCTGCTGGCGCTCGGCATCTCGCACAAGACGGCGCCCGTGGCGCTGCGCGAACGGCTGGCGTTCAGCGAGCGCGAGGCCAGCGAGTTCGCCCGCCAGGCGACCGCGACGGCGGAGGTGCGCGAGGCGGTGGTGATCTCCACGTGCAACCGCACCGAGGTCTACCTGGTGGTGGGGGACCCGGTGCGCGCGGAGTCCGACGTCCTCGGGCTGCTCGCCCGCCGCGCCGAGATCCGCCCGACCGAGCTTGCCGACGCGATCTACTCGCCGCGCAACTGCGACGCCGCGCGCCAGCTCTACCGCGTCACGGCGGGCCTCGAGTCGATGATCCTCGGCGAGGCCGAGATCCAGGGGCAGGTCAAGCGCGCCCACGAGACCGCGATGCGCGCCGGCTGCACGGGACCGCTGTCGAACCGCCTGTTCGCGGCGGCGCTGACGACGGGCAAGCGCGTGCGCTCGGAGACGGGTATCGGCTCCAGCCGCGTGAGCGTGCCGTCGGTGGCGGTCGATCTCGCGCTGAGCGTGCTCGGCGGGCTGGAGGATCGTCACGTGGTGATCCTCGGCGCCGGCGAGACGAGCGAGCTGACCGCGCGCGCGCTGGCCGAGCAGGGCGCCGGGACGATGTTCGTGGCCAACCGCCACGCCGACCGCGCGATCAGCCTCGCCCAGCGCTTCGGCGGCTCGGTCGTCGGGCTGGACAAACTGCCCGACCAGCTCGTGCGGGCCGACATCGTCCTGTGCTCGACCGCCTCGCCCCATCCGATCGTCGGGCGCGAGGAGCTCGAGCTGGTGATGGGCGAGCGCAACGCCCGGGGCGGGGGGGCCCTGCTTATCATCGACATCGCCGTGCCGCGCGACGTCGACCCCGCGTGCGGCGAGCTCGAGGGCGTGAGCCTGTACGACATCGACGACCTGCAAGCCGTGGTCGCGCGCAACCTCAGCACGCGCGCCGAGGAGACCCCGCAGGCCTTGGCGATCGTCGAGGAGGAGATCCACCGCTTTGCGCGCTGGCTCGGCCAGCTCGACGCGCTGCCCACCGTCAGCGCACTGCGCACGCACGGCAGCGACATCGTCGAGCAGGTGCTGGCCGAGAACTCGGGTCGCTGGGAGTCGGCGTCCGAGCGCGACCTCGCACGCGTGGAAGCGATCGCGCGGGCGGTGATGAGCCGCCTGCTGCACGAGCCGACGATCCGTCTGCGCAGCTTCGGCGAAGACCGCGGCCACGCGAGCCTCGAGCTCGTGCGCGAGCTGTTCGGGCTGCGCGAGGATGCGCCGGAGCCGCAGGAGCACGCGACGAGCGAGCTCGCAGAGGTCCACGAGCTGCGCAGCCGATCCAGCCGTTCCGCCCGCGCCCCCTCAGCGGGGAACCCATCCCCGCGGGATGGCTCGGGCCGCCTGCCCGGCTGATGCGGATCGGGACGCGGCGCAGCGCGCTCGCGATGGCACAGGCCAATCTGATCTCCGACATGCTCGGGGGTTGCGAGATCGTGCCGATGCTCACCGGCGGGGATTCAGATGCCCGCCCACCCGCGGACACGAGCGACAAGTCCCGCTGGGTGGCAGAGCTCGAGGACGCGCTGAGCGCCGGCGAGATCGACCTCGCGGTGCACTCCGCCAAGGATGTCCCCGGCGAGCTCGCGGACGGCCTGGAGCTGCTCGGCGCCCCGGCGCGCGCGCCGGCCGAGGACGTGCTCTGCGGAGCCGCCGAGCTGGGCGAGCTGCGCAAAGGCGCGCGCGTGGGCACGAGCAGCATCCGCCGCATGGCGCAACTGCGCGCCGCGCGCGAGGACCTCGAGGTGGTGGCGATCCGCGGCAACGTCGACACGCGCCTGCGCAAGCTGGGCGACGCCGGCGAGGATCTGGACGCGATCGTGCTCGCGCACGCCGGGCTGGTTCGTCTCGGGCGCGAGTCCGAGGCCGGCGGCGTGCTCGACCCCGAGCGCTTCGTGCCGGCGCCCGGGCAGGGAATCCTCGCGCTCGAGGGACGCGCCGAGGACGGCCACACGCGGGAGGCAGTGGAGGCGATCACCGACAAGGACGCGTTGGCGTGCCTGCTCGCCGAGCGCGCGCTGGCGCGCGAGCTCGGAGCCAGCTGCCACACGCCTCTGGGGGCGTATGCGGTGCCCGCCGGCTGCGGCTGCCTGCAGCTGCGCGCCTGGGTCGGCCTGCCCGACGGCTCCGAGTGGGTGAGCGATGAGCTGGCCGGCGGCTTCTACGACCCCGAGGCGCTCGGGCAGCGCGTGGCCGAGCGGCTGCACGCAGCCGGCGGCGGCGAGCTGCTGCGACGGGCTGAGGCGATGGCGGGTCAAAGGACGTGAGCGGCCCACGGCCAGTGGGGAAGACCGCGCCTTGTGCTTAATTGTGGCCATGCGGTTGCAAATAGACCTCGACGATGACCTCGTTGAGCGGCTGGACAAGCGCGTCGGTAGGCGGCATCGCAGCACGTTCATCGGCGAAGCCCTGCGCCGCGCACTCGACGACGAGCAGCGCTGGGAAGACATCGAGGCTGGCCTCGGGGCGCTCTCGGAGAGCACGCACGACTGGGACGACGATCCCGCCGGCTGGGTCAGAGCGCAGCGTCGCAGTGATCCAGCTCGTGTCGGCTAGCGGTCCTGCGGTCGGAACGTGAGCGGCCGCGTCTACCTCGTCGGCGCCGGCCCCGGCGACCCCGGCCTGCTGACGGCGCGCGCGCTGGAGCTGATCGCCGCCGCGGACGTGATCCTGTACGACCGCCTGATTCCAAGCACGGCGCTCGACGGCGCGCGCGCGGACGCGGAGCTGCTGTTCGTGGGCAAGGAGGGCGGCGGGCCGTCGGTGCCGCAGGAGCAGACGGAGCAACTGATGATCGAGCGTGCGCAGGCGGGCAGGGCCGTCGTGCGCCTGAAGGGCGGGGATCCGTTCGTGTTCGGACGCGGCGGCGAGGAGGCGCTCGCGCTGCGCGCCGCCGGCATCGATTTCGAGGTCGTGCCCGGCGTGACGGCGGGGGTGGCAGCGAGCGCGTATGCCGGCATCCCGGTGACCCACCGCGGCCTCGCGCGCGCGGTCGCGCTCGTCACCGGCCAGACTCGCGAGGAGGCCGCGCGCGACGGCGAGGACGGCCGCGAGGAGACGGTCTACTGGGACGCCTTGGCCGCGTTTCCGGGCACGCTCGTCCTCTACATGGGAGTGCGCCGGCTGGAGGAGATCGCCCGCTCGCTGATCGACGCCGGGCGCCCCGCCTCGCAGCCTGCGGCCGTCGTCGAAGCGGGGACGATGCCGGCGCAGCGCACCGTGAGCGCGACCCTGGGGACGATCGCCGAGACCGCGCGCCGCGAGCAGGTTCGCGCTCCGGCGATCACCGTCGTCGGCGCCGTGGCTGCGCTCGCCGAGGAGCTCGCGTGGCTGCCGCCGCGGCCGCTGCGCGGAGTGACAGTGGCCGTCACCCGCGCACGCGCCCAGGCGAGCGGACTCGCGCGGCGTCTGGAAGCGCTGGGCGCGAGCGTGATCCAGGCGCCCGTGATCCGCGTGCAGCAGCTGCCGGACCCCACGCACGCGGCGCTTGACCCCTCGCCGTACGACCTCATCTGCGTGACAAGCACAAACGGGGTGCCCGGCTTGTTCGAGCGTCTCGATGACGGCACGCACCCGCGCGGCGACGCGCGCGCGCTCGCCGGGGCAAGGATCGCCGCGATCGGCCCCGGCACCGCGCGCGCGCTGGCCGAGCGCGGCATCGTCGCGGACGTGGTGCCCGAGCGCTCCGTCGCCGAGTCGCTCGTTCAGGCGCTCGCCGAGATCCCCGTGACGCGGGCGCTGATCGCGCGGGCGCGCGAGGCGCGCGACGTGCTCCCCGATGCGCTGCGGGCTCGCGGCGCGCAGGTGGACATCCTCGAGCTGTACGAGACTGTCGCCGAGCCGCTCTCGCCGCAGGCGCTGCAGATGGTGAAGGAGGCCGACTACGTCACCTTCACCTCGTCCTCGACCGTGCGCTTCTTCCTGCAGGCGGCGGGCGATCAGGGGGCTGGACTGTCGCCGAGGACACGAATCGTCTCGATCGGGCCGGTGACAAGCGCCGCGCTGCGCGAGCACGGCCTGGAGCCGAACATCGAGGCCGATCCGTACGACGTCGAGGGTATGATCGCCGCGCTTCTCGCCGACGCGGCGCCTGGAGCGACCGATGGCCGATAGAGCGCTCCCACCCGTCATCACGTTCCTCTCCGACTACGGCCAGCTCGACGAGTTCGTCGGCGTGTGCCACGGGGTGATGGCGCGCCGCTGTCCGAGCGCGCGCGTGATCGACCTCACGCACTCGATCCCACGCCACGACGTGCGCGCGGGGGCGATCGTGCTGCGCTCGGCCCTTCCGTTCCTGCCCGCGGGCGTCCACTTGGCGGTCGTCGACCCGGGTGTCAGCGCCGTCGGAAGGCACGCACGCCGCGCCGTGGCGATGCGCACGGTCGAGCAGGACCACCTGCTGGTGGGCCCCGACAACGGCCTGCTGATGCCTGCCGCCGAGCGCTTGGCGGGCGTCGCCGAGGCGGTCGACATCGGCGAATCGCGAGAGCGCCTGCGGCCGGTGTCGCGCACGTTCCACGGCCGCGACATCTTCGCTCCGGTCGCCGCCGCGCTGGCGGCGGGGGAGCCGCTGAGCTCCGTCGGCGAGCCGCTGCCGGTGCAGCAGCTGCGGCGCTTCGGGCTGCCCACGGCTCACCTCAGCGACGGCACGCTGACGGTGCACGTGCTGCGCGGCGACACGTTCGGCAACCTGATACTCGACGCGACCGAGGAGCAGCTGCTCGCGCTGGGAGCGATGCCGGGGGACACCCTGACGGTCAGTCATGCGGGTGCCGTGCGCACGGCACGCTATGCCGCAACATTCGCCGAGGTGACACCTGGTGAGCTGCTGATCTACGAGGACGCCACGCGCATGGTCGCGCTCGCCGTCAACCGCGGCTCGGCCGCGGAGCTGCTGGGCGCCGGCGCGGACGATGAGCTGACAGTCCGCCCGATGTGAGCGGCCAGCCTCCTGCTCGGGCCACACCTACCGCCACGCGCATCGGTCACCCGCGGCTGCATCTGCGCCGCACCGGCTCGACCAACGAGCGCGCGCGCGAGCTCGCGTTCGCCGGCGCCCCGCACGGGACGCTCGTGACCGCAGGCGAGCAGACGGCCGGGCGCGGGCGCCAGGGCAGGCGCTGGTCCGCGCCCGCGGGAAGCTCGCTGCTGGCCTCGCTGCTGCTGCGCGACGTTCCCACGCTGCTGCCACTGATCGCCGCCGTGGCCGTGTGCGACGTCGCGGGAGAGCAGGCCCGAATCAAGTGGCCGAACGACATCGTCATCGAGTCGGCGAGCACCGGACTCGATGCGCCAACTGATGCCGAAGCTGACGCGCCAGCCGCCGCGAGCGCGGGCATCGCGGTGGCCGGCGCGGGGCTCGGCAAGCTCGCGGGCATCCTCGTCGAGGGTCGACCACAGGAGGGCTGGGCGGTGCTCGGGATCGGGCTGAACGTCGCCGTACGCCTGGAGGAGCTGCCCGCCGAGCTGCGCCCGGGCTCGGACGGGCACGCGCCTTCGGGCGCCGTCCTGCCGGCGGGGACGCTCGGGCTCACGCCAGCCGACGTCGAGCCGACGCTCGCGCGACTGCTCGACGCGCTCGAGCATCGGCTGCAGGAGCCGGCCGAGGAGACGCTGCAGGCGTGGCGCGCCCGAGACGCGCTGCGCGGTCGCGAGATCGCCTGGGGAACGCACGGCGCGGACGAGCGCCTCGGGCGCGGACGGGCCGAGGGGATCGACGGGACGGGGCGGCTGGTGGTGACGCTGGCGGACGGTGGGCGCACGACGATCGGCGCCGGCGAGGTCCACCTGCGAGAGCTCGCCTAGCGGACGCTACGCGTGGTTGTGGTCGAGCGCTTCGCGCACGTCGCGGCGCACCTCATCCTGCAGCTGCGCCTCGGATCCGCCTGCGAGCTGTGAGCGGGACTCGGCTGCGGCCCGAGTCGCCTCGCCCTGCGCGCCGGCGCCCCGTGCGGCCGCCGCCTGGATATCAGGGCCCGATCCATTGCTTGCAGCTTTGGCGCCCTTGCGCCTGCGCCGGGTGTTGCGCGCGCGGCGTTTGGGGAAGTTGCGCAGCAGCTCGCGGGCCAGCGCGGGGGGCTTGCGCGCCATGCGCGTACGCGCGCCGCGCAGCGCCTCCTCGGCCTCGGGGGTGTGGGCGAGCGCCGCCGCCAGCAGCGCCGCGGCCAGGCGACGGTCCTGCTTGCGCGCCGCGTGGATCAGGCGGCGCGCGTTGCGCGCGTGCGCGCCGCCGGCCGAGTTGACGAGCAGGCCGAGCAGGCGCTTGGTCTCCGGCCAGCGCTGCACGGCGTACTCCTCGTGCACGTCGCGCGTGTACTCCGCCAGGCGCCAGATCCACGCGTTGGCCTGGTCGCGCCGGCCGATGCGCCGCTCGACGAGCGCGCGCAGCATGATCTTGGTCGCCTCCTTGCGCTCCTCTCGCGGCCAGCCGCCGATGATGTCGATCGCCTCGTCGAACGCGTCGGGATCGCGCAGCGCGGCGATGTCGGTCAGCGCGCGCAGCCGCAGCTGCGGGTTCTTGTTGCGCTTGACCGCAGTGATCAGGAAGCGGCTCTTGAGCTCGCCGGTGCGGTCGAAGTGCAGCATCGCGCGTGCCCTGCGCCAGCCGTTGGGGGCCACGCGCGCGCCGGCGAGCGCCGCCCACAGGTGCTGCTCGCCGTAGTCGAGGTGCTCGACCGCTATCCGCCACAGCTCGCGCTCGAACACCTGAAAGCGCCGCTCCTCCTCCGCGCACACGGGCAGCACCCGCCGCTCCACGCGCATCCTGCGCCCGCGCCCACGACGCACGGGTCCCACCACGATCGCTCCCCCCCTATAAACATCTCTATCGAGCAGCGAGTGCAGCGTCACGACCGGATCGTCGTGCTTGGTGGCGGGGTGCACGAAGTCGACCACCAGGCCCGCCTCCTTGCCCGGGTGGCGACGGGTCACGCGCCCGACGCGCTGCTGGTAGATGCGCTTGGACGCAGTCGGCGCGAGGTGCACGCAGACGGTCGCGCGCGGGCTGTTCCAGCCCTCGGCGAGCAGCTGCGCGTTGATCAGCACGTCGATGTCGCCGCGCTCGTAGCGCGCGAGGATCTCGACCAGCTCGCGCTTGGGCGTCTCGCCGGAGACCGCCTGCGCCTTGATGTTCTCCGCGCGGAACGCTTCCGCGAGGTTGTACGCGTGGCGCACGCCGGCCGCGTACACGACGCCGGGCACGCCGTTGAAGCGCGTCTTGTAGAGGTTGGCCATGGCGAGGTTGAACGGCTGCTGGTCGAGCAGTTTGGCCAGCTCGTCCTGGTCGAACTCGGTGTCCACCTCGCCCCGGCGCAAGGGAACCTTGGCGATCGTGCGCACGCCCACGCCGGGTGAGATGCGCACGCACCGCAGCGGCGATATGACGCCGCGGCGGGCCGCCTGCGCGAGATCGAAGCGCGAGGTCTGGGTGGGGAACAGGTCGGTGACGTGGCGTGCGATCAGCGCGCCGGTGGCGGTCATGCCGATGAAGATCGGCCCCGTCCATTCGCGGATCGCGCCGCTCGTCTTCTCACCCAGCGCGGTGTGCGCCTCGTCGCAGATGACGATCGTGTACGCGCTCGAGATCTTGCCGGCGTTGCGCACGAACCACTGGTAGGTCTCGACCGTCACCGGGCCCTTGACCGAGTCCTCGCCCTTGAGCAGCGGCCGGCTGATGCGCTTGGAGTAGCCGCGGTCGCGCAGCTCGCCGAGGAACTGGTCGACCAGGTTGCGCCGATGGGTGAGGATCAGCACGCCGCCCGTGTGCGAGGCCTCCACGAAGCCCAGCGCCGCGACCGTCTTGCCGGCACCGGTGGCGTGCTCGAACCAGAAGCGCTTGGCGGCGTTTGGATCCTCGGGCTGATCCGCGAGGGACTCCTCCTCGTCGTCCTCGTCGACCCAGTCGCGGGGCTCCTCCTCGGACTCGCTCTGGAGCTCTTCCTCTGCCTCCTCCTCATCGTCCTCGTCCTGTACCTCGAGATCCTCGTCCTCGTCCTCGTCCTCCTCGTCGGGCGCCGCACGCTGCACCGGGCCGAGATCGTCGTCCTCCTCGTCCTCGTCCTCGTCCTCCTCGTCGTCTTCCTCATCCTCTTCCTCGTCCGCGTCGCGATCTCGCGCTGCGGGCGCGCCCGGCGCGCCGGCGCTGCCGTTGGCGGCGGCGTCCGGACCGAGGATGTCGGCTGAGGCCAGCAGCTCGGGCGACGCAGACGCGGTGCGGCCGTTGCCGTCGACGGCGGTCCGCTGCTGCGCCTCCGCCAGCAGGGCGGTGAGCGTGCCCGACAACGCGTCGACCTGGTGGGCAGAGAGCACGGTGCCGTCCTCCAGCTTGGGCTCCTCGTCGGAGAGCAGCCGCTCGAGGCCGAGCAGCAACGAGAACTCGCGCCGCCACGCCGTCGATGGATTCTTGGTCTTGGGGTCGGCCTGGAGCTCGGCGAGCGCCTGGTCGAGCGCGCGCCGGCGCGGCGTGCCCGGCGCAAGCGCCACGCCCGGGTCCTCGCCCTCGTGCAGGAAGCGCTCGCGCACGAACTTCTCCGCACGCGCTATGTCGGCGGAACTTGGAATGGTCGCGGCCGCGAGGGCCACTGAGGTGGACTCGGCCATTGAGGCTGTGGACTTCGAGACAGAGCCGCCAACGAAGCTGAGCTTCGGCGCGACTCGAAAGATGGCGCCCAACGGCGCCCTTCGCCGGATGCTGATAGCGACCAGGCTCTTACGTACCTCCAGGATATAGCACGGCGAGGCGCGATTGAAGTGGACGCGATCTGACACCCTTACGGCGATGACGCCGAAGCGCCTCTCGATCACCGTCGCCGCCGCGGCCGTCATCGCGGTGCTCGTGGTGGGACTGCTCCAGCTGAGCGACTCCCCGCCGCCGGCGGCGCCGTCGATGCTGACGCTCGCGCAGATGCGCGAACGCCTCGCAGGCTCGCCGCCGGCGCTTGCGGCGCTGCACACGCAGGCCAACGAGATCGTCTCCGGCGGGCTGCCCGCGCTGCGCGCGCGGCTGGCCGCGCTGCGCGGCACCCCGGTCGTGATCAACAAGTGGGCCTCTTGGTGCGAACCCTGTCGCGAGGAGTTCGGGGTCTTCCAGCGCGTCTCCCTCTCCCAGGGTCACGAGGTGGCGTTCCTCGGAATCGACTCAGGCGACAACCGCGCCCACGCGCTCACGTTCCTGCGCTCGTTCCCGATCAGCTACCCGAGCTTCTATGACCCCAACGGCCAGGCCGGCCTCGCGATCACCGACTCGACGTTCACGCCGGTGACCGTGTTCGTCAACCGCAGCGGCAGCAGGTTCATCCACCAGGGTCCCTTCCTCAGCGTGGCCAAGCTCGAACAGGCCGTCAGGCGCTACGCGCTGGACGCTTGACCTTGCGAGAGCTGCGCATCGACCCGCTCAGCGGGCACAGGACGATCGTCGCCGGCGAGCGCTCGCGGCGCCCCGGGGGCGAGCCGCGGTGCGAGCCGCCCGAGCCGATCGACTCGGAGAAGGACCCGTTCGCCGAGGGCCACGAGGACCGCACGCCGCCGGAGCTCTACGCGCTGCGCCCCGGCGGCGGTGCCGCGGACTCGCCGGGATGGACGGTGCGGGTCGTGCCGAACCTGTACCCCGCGCTGAGCCCCGCCGAGCGGAATGGAAGCCCACCCGCCCCGTCGCCGCCCGCGCCCGAGATGCGCGGCCAACCCGATCTGTTCGAGTCCCAGCCGGCGACCGGCGCGCACGAGGTGATCATCAACGGACCGCAGCCGGTGCTGTCGCTGGCGGAGCTCCCGCTCGAGCAGGTCGTGGCCGCGGTCGAGACCTGGCGGGAGCGGATGCGCACGCACGCGGCCAGCTCCTACCTGCAGCTGATCGTCAACGAGCGACGCGAGGCAGGCGCGTCGCTGCCGCACACCCACGCGCAGCTGTATGCGCTCGACTTCGTGCCCGCTGCGATCGCCCGAGAGCGCGAGCGCGCGAGCGCCTACACGACGCGCACCATGGGCCAGAGCCTGCTCGGCGATCTTGTCGCCGAGGAGGTGCGCCGGCGCGAGCGAATCGTGGCGATCGACGACGAGGCGGTGCTGATGGCCCCGTACGCCTCGCGCCTGCCGTTCCAGCTGATGCTCGCGCCACGCACGCCGCGTGCCCGCTTCGAGGACAGCGGACCGTCGGGTGCGGCGCTGCTGCACGATGGCCTGCGCCGGCTGGCGCGCCATCTCGGGTCGAGCCCACCGCTGAATCTGTGGGTGCGCACCGCGCCGCGCGGAACCGAGGACTTCTGCTGGCGGATCGACGTGCTGCCCCGTCTGACGCATCTGGCGGGTCTCGAGCTGTCAACGGACGTGAACCTGAACATCGTCGCGCCGGAGCACGCCGCGGCCGTGCTGCGCGATACGTGAGCGGGGTGGGCGGGGCGGGCGGGCTGGGTGGGCGGGCCTCCAATCCTCTGGACGGCTAGGCTGCGCTGCAACGATGCCTCCCGAGGAACGCTTCGTCCCCCGCTTTGCGGCCGAGCCTCCCCAGGAGGAGCTTCCGTACGGCCGCTGGGAGGAGCGGCTGCGCCAGGAGTTTCTGGGGGCGGCGCTGCGACTCGACGCCGAGGATGAGGATCTGGGCGGGCCGGGAGCGATCGCGTGGTACCCGGACCGCACGTGGCATGGACACACATACGTTCCGGGAACGACGCTGACCTCGACTGGATATGAGCTGTTCGGGTACGTGCGCTTCCTCCCGGGCAGCGGCGACGACGAGCCGAGCGACTTCTCCGCGCACGTCGACTTCACCGACGAGACCGCCGAGCGAAACCCCGACTGGAAGCTCGACCTGTGCGACGAGATCATCGGCGCCTGGCGCGGAGAGTCGGGGGCGACGGCGGCGATGACGCTCGTGTGGGGGCGCCCGCTGATCTCCGGGGGGCGGATCGTCACCGCCGAGCTGGCCGACCTTGCGGTCGACCAGTGCGAGCTGATCGAGGAGCGCTTTACGCTGATCGCCCCGGATGACTACCGCCAGGACCTGCTGGAGATCAAGCTGTTCGACGGCAGGGCGCGCGAGCTCGCGTGCGAGTCGCTGTACGAGGGTGACGAGGACGAGGATCAGGACGGGGCCGCGGCAAGCTGACCGCGGCCCCGTCCTGCGTCGCGGCTCGCGCTAGCTGGTCTTGCAGGCGGCGAGCGCCTGTGCCTTCTCCGCGGCGGGGATCGGTGAGGCGTTGATGACTTCGACGCACACTTCTTTTGCAGCCGCGCGCGCTCCTGCGAGATTGCCGCTGGCGGCTTTGTTGCAGATCCCTTCGACCTTGCTCTTCAAGCTCGCCGAGAGCGTCGGCGACCTTTGGACCACGGCCTTGCACTCCGCCACGGCCGCCGCCAGGTCGGCCGCGCTGACGGGGCTGCTGGGCGCAGTGCTCGTCGAGGACGTCGAGGGCGTGGACGTCGTCGCGGCTGCGGCCGGCTTGCTCGAGGTCGAGGTCGTGGTGGCTGTCGAGCCGCTCGTGGTGGAGTTGCTGCTGCTCCCGCAACCGGCGACGAGCGCCCCACAGAGCAGTGCGCTGGCGAGCAGCGAGGATCGCCTTGCGATCATTGGTCCCCCTTGTATTGAGCGAACGCTCGCTTGCGGCTGTGCGGCCGGCGACGAGCACCTTGTGGGGCAAGGCTAGCGGGTCGATCGGCGCGTGCCGCTGCTAGACGACCGGGTTCACCTCGACAGCTTCTTCGTTTGCCTGGGTGACCGTGGCGGTCAGCCCAGCCTGTTCGAACGGGCCTTCGTCGAAGGAGGCTTCGAGGACGTCCCTCGCTTCTCCCGCGAAGCCTTCCGGCTTCTGCCTGCCCTTCGACGCCTTGAACTTGAGCGTCGAGGCCAGCGACATCCTGTTCGCCTTGACCGGCACGATTACCGAGCCTCGCAGCGACGCGGTGCTGACGCCACAGCTGAACGCGATGAGAGAGCCCGCTCTCCCAACAGGGAACAGGTCCAGGCCGATCTTGTCCTGGCTGGCGCTCGCGCCGAGCTGTTCGACGCCCAGGACCCCTTCGAGCGGTCTCGACACGATTTCTCCCGCTCCGGCGCCCGCGCTCGAGCATCTTTCACCTGATCGCTCGCAGCCTGTGAGCGTGAGGCTCACCCCACCGACGGCCTTGTATCCGGTGTATCGACCCAAGCCCGTCGCACCCGTGCATGTCACCTTCGAGCGTTTGACTGTTTCGAATGTGACTGCAGCCGACGTCAGCGTGAAGCCGGATTTCACAGCCCCGGGATCCCATTCATAGTCAGCTTTACCGCCCAAGGTCGTACAGCCAGCGCTCGCGTACTTGCCCGTGCCCTTCGCGACCTTCGTACACCTCCCATATTCCGGCGGGCTGGGCGGCGGTGTGCTGTTGACGAACACCGACGCCGAGCCGACGCACGCTTTGTCGCACGGTGAGCCGACCAGTGCGGTGTCGCCGCTGGAGGACAGCGCAACGCTCCAGCCGAGCTCTTCGCGGTTGGCGCTTTCTTCGCTGCCGGTCAGCTTTCCGCCTTCCTGCGCCCACGTCGAGCCGGAGCGCTCGAACGCCCACGCCGCGCCGTGGAAGTCGTTGTCGACGCGGCCGCCGACGAGCGCCGTGTTGCCACTGGCGGACAGCGCCGCGCTGTAGCCGAGTTCACCGCCGAATTCACCGTTGATCTCTTCGCTGCCGGTGAGCCGTTCGCCCTGCTGCGTCCAGGTCGCACCCGAGCGCGTGAACACCAACCCTGTGCCGGCGTAGCCGTCGCCGTGGGGCGCGCCGATCAGCGCGGTGCTGCCTTCGCCGGACAGCGCCACGCTGTAGCCGAACCAGCTGTAGCCGCTCGCTTCGCCGCCCGTCAGCGCGCCGCCCTGCTTGGCCCAGGTCGAGCCCGAGCGCGTGAACACCCACGCCGCGCCGATGCCGCCGCCGATGCCCCATTCGCCGATCAGCGCGGTGTTGCCTTCGCCGGACAGCGCCACGCTCCAACCGAAGAAGCCGAGGCCTCCACCGCCCGTGAGCTTTTCGCCCTGCTGCGTCCAAGTCGAGCCCGAACGCGTGAACACCCACGCCGCGCCGCGGTGTTCGTTGTCGTTGTAGCCGCCGATCAGCGCGGTGTTGCCGTCGGCGGACAGCGCCACGCTGCGCCCGAAGTAGCCTTCACCGACCTCGCCGCCGCCGGTGAGCTTTTCGCCCTGCTGCGTCCAGGTCGAGCCCGAGCGCGTGAACACCCACGCCGCGCCGACTTCATGGTCGTCGTTCGGAGCACCGATCAGCGCCGTGTTCCCATCGGCGGACAGCGCCACGCTCTGACCGAACCAGCCCCCACCGCTCTCGCCGCCGCCGGTGAGCTTTTCGCCCTGCTGCGTCCAGGTCGAGCCCGAGCGCGTGAACACCCACACCGCGCCGTGGTATTCGAGGCCTGAGGGGCCGCTGTTGTCCGCGGGGGCGCCGATCAGCGCTGTGTTGCCGTCGGCGGACAGCGCCACGCTCATGCCGACGTAGCCGTAGGGGCCGGCGAGCCCGCTGACGGTGAGCTTTTCGCCCTGGTGGATGAACGGGTCGATCCGCAGCGGGTAGCGCGCGCCGCGCGTGTCGACGCGCAGCAGAAGCCGCCCGCCTTGAAGCTGGAGCCAGCTGTGCAGGGCGCGCCCGCGAGCGTCTGCGACGCTCAGGCTGCCGTAGCGCAACGCGGAACCTCCTGCGTGGCTGAACGTGACGCTCTGCCCACCGGACGCCAGCGAGGGGTTGGTGTCGCCGGAGAGCGCCATCGCGAGCGTCAGGGGTCCGGCCGCGCGCCCGGATGGCGCCCTGGCGACTGTGAAGCCCTGCTCGAGGCCGAGCGGACCGTTGGCGTACCACTCGCTCAGCGCGCCGTGCGCGTAGAGGACGCGGTTGGCCGTCGCCGATGGCGTGACCGCGCCAAGCGCCGTCAGGGAGCTCCCGTAGCCCACAGCCTGCAGGCTCAACCGCAGGCGCGTCGCTCCTGAGCTGAGCGACACCCCGGCCCGGTCGAAACGAGAGCTGAGCTGCTGTCCAGGGCTCATCGCCGCGAACCCGCTCTTGGATGGGGTCACCAGGTAGACGGGCGCATCGGCGCCCAACGTCGCGGACACCGGCCCCTGCGCCGCCGGCGGGAGGCTGAGAAGCCTGTCGTGCGAGAGGCCGCTGGAGCGCACGGGGGACGCAACCGGCGCGTGCTCACCAGCCAGGCTCTGGAAGGCCGCGGCCGCGAGCATCAGCGACAGCGCCCCAGCCGCCGCCAGCGCGCGCGAGGACATCCGGCCACTCAGCCTCGACGGTCGCGTCTGCGGGCTCGGCGCTAGGTACGTGGGCACGGTCGACATCTCAAGCCCCCTTTGGATCCCGCCATGGGTTGACCCGATGGCCATTCTTGGTCCCTGCCAACAGCCGCAGAGTATGCGCATGTCTCCGTGAGTCACACCTTTGTGGACGATCGTTAGATTGGACAGGTGGAGCCCGCATCTCCTTCTCACAGCCGCGGTCAGGCGTATGCGCTGGGCGCGGCGCTCGCGTGGTCGACCGGCGGCATCCTTCAGCGCCAGGTGTCAACCGGCGCGGCCGATCAGATCGTCGGACGCGCGGCGTTCGCATTCGTGGCGGTCCTCGCGTTCGTGGCAGTTGGCGAAGGCGCGGAGCTGCGCGCCGCCTTCAACTCCGTGGCCAACCTCGCGGGTGTGGCGGTGGCAGCCGGCATCGCGGTGGCGTCGGCCAGCTTCATCGTCGCGCTGAACCACACGACCGTCGCTCACGTCCTCATGATCCAGGCGATCACACCGATCCTGGCCGGGCTGTTCGCGTTCTGGGCTCTGCGCGAGCCGCTCTCGGCGCGCACCTGGGGGGCGATGGCGTTGGCGGTCGTGGGCATCGGAGTGATGGTCGGCATCCCGAACGGCGGCAGCGCGCTGGGCGATCTGATGGCGGTCGTCTCGCCGCTCGCGTTCGCCGTCGTGATCGTGCTCGCCCGGCGCCACCGGCACATATCGATGACTCCCGCCACCGCCCTGGCGCAGGTGATGCTCGTCGTGTGCGGGCTGCCGTTCATACATGCGGGCCAGCTGCATACCGCCGACGTCGGCTGGCTTGCTTTGCTCGGCCTCGGACAGCAGGGATTCGGGCTAGTGCTGTTCACGATGGGCGCCCGCCTGATCTCGGCCGCGTCAATGGGCCTGATCCTGATGCTCGAGTCCGTGCTCGGCTCCGTCTGGGGCTGGCTCGGCACCTCCGAGCGCCCCGACGCCGCGACGATCGTCGGCGGCGCGATAGTGCTTGCGGCGGTGGCGATCAAGCTGCGTGACGACAACGCGCGCGCGGCGCGCGCCACGGGCGGCGTGTTCGTGGAGACGCTGCCCGGCGAGCTGTGAGGCGCGTCAGCGTTTGTGTTTCTTGGCTGGCGGGTGCAGCGTGAGCTTGGCCGTCTTCAGAACGCGGGCGCCCTGCGTGACTGTCAGCTTGACGAGGAGCTTTCCGCGGCGGCTCAGGAGCGCCTTGCCCGTCCCGTTGAGCGAGACCGTCACCGAACGCGACTGCCCCGGCGCGAGGGTGACGCTCGCGCGCCCGACGACGACCGTCTTGTGCGTGACCCGTCGATGGCCGCTTGCGCTGAGCGCGACGAGGGTGTGGCCGCGCAACGTCTCTGAGACAGTAAGGAGGAGCTGCAGGGCGCAGGCTCCCGATCCCGCGCCGCAGCTGAGCGATACCGAGGCCGCACTCCCTTTCGCAGCGACGGTACCCGCGGCGGCCTGCGCGGCGGAGGGCACCGGAGTCGTGGAGACGGGCGTCGACGCCGAGGTCGAGAGGGTGTCCCCGGGTTCGCCGCCCCACGTCGGCTGGCTTCCGCCTGTGAGGAGCAGCTGCGGGGCCCCGCCGCCCGCGGGCACTGTGTAGATCGCGGAGGAGCCCCGCGTGAAGGCGATCGCGGAGCCGTCCGGCGACCATGCGGGCCCGGCGTCTTCGTTGCCCGAGGTCAGGTCGCTCAGGTGTTCGCCCGTCGACGCGTTGTACAGCGCGATCGCGCCGCCCGTGGGGCTCGCGTGGGCGGCGCCCAGGGGATAGGGCACCGCCATCACCGCCACCTTGCTCCCATCGGGCGAGCCTGCGGGGTCGTAAAGGTCGCGCACCGGGTCATCGGCGACGTTCTTGTTTTCACCGGCCGGAAGACCACACGTGGGGTCTTCCGCCCGACAGATCGAGTGCGCGGCGCAGTTGCTGCCCCCGGGAGGCGCGCATTCGTGCGCGGTGTTGCTGTTTCCGTCGCGCAGCAGCGTAGTGCCCAGCCAGCCCGCCGTCAGCGCGTAGCCGGACTCTTTAGGGGTGGAGAAGAGGCTGCCGTCGGGGTTCACGGTATGCAGGTAGGCGATCGATCCGGATTCATCCTTGATGAACGCGACCTGGCCGGCGTCGGGGCGCATGAACGTCGCCAGGACGCTGCCGATGTTCAGAGTCGTGCGCGTCCCGCCCGGCATCGTCATCGCATAGGCCGTGTTGCCCTCGTCGAATGCGAGCAGGGTGCCGTCGCGCGAAAGCGAGGGAGTGCTATAGGAGCCGGCGGCGCCGCCGCCGTCGGCCGTCAGCGCACGCTGACCGGTGCCGTCGGGGTTGACCTCGCAGAGATTCGCGCCGCACACGTAGACGATGTATGAGGCGGACGCGGAGCCCGCAGCGATCGCACCCGCCGCGAGGAGCATCGCCACTGCCACCGCCAGGCGAGCGGCGACTCCTAGCCGCGGAACTGCGGCCACGGCGCTGCGCTCCGCGAAGCGGCGCCGGTCACGGCCGTGATCTCTCTGATGCGCACCCACCGTCTCGCCAGCATAACCGTCGTGCCCTTCCCCCGGGGCGCCCCGGCCTTCGCGGGCGACGCTCGCAAGCCGGACCTCACGATCTCGATCACGGGGTGTCCTCTTACCAGGCATTTTCTCAAGGTGCCCCCGCCAGGAGTCGAACCTGGATTTACCGCTTAGGAGGACAGCCTGCGTGGCAGCCGAAAGGGACGGATCTATAGGCGGTTACTGGCGATTCGGCCTGCTGCGCGGATCGTGGATCGGGCCAGATTGGGTCCGATCCGGCGGGGTTTGGGCAGCACAACGAAGCTGCTGCCCACACGAATAAAGCATCGCAGGGCGTGAGTAGCCTGCGCGAGCCATGATGCTCTGGAACCGATCGCACCGCGCTTGCCGTACGCAAGGCGCTTATGACCCGCCCAACCGCGGACACCTCGGACGGGGTTCCTGATGCCGCGGATCAGCGCTTTCTATGGGATCGTCGTGACGATGTACAGCAGCGATCATGCGCCGCCCCACTTCCATGCCCGCTATGGGGAGTACGAGGCGCAGATCGCCATTGACACTGGTGACCCCCTGGCCGGACAACTGCCGATCAGAGCCTTGCGGCTCATCCGCGAGTGGTCCGCGCTGCATCAGGCTGAGCTACAGGACGACTGGGAGCGCGCGCAGGCCCGCACACCGCTCGCTAGCATTGACCCACTGCCATGAACGACGTTCGCCCGCTTGCCCGTGTTAGCGCCGTAGAGCCGCTGGAGGGCTTCCGGCTGCGGCTGACCTTTACCGACGGCCTGAGCCGCGAGGTCGACCTCTCACGCGACCTCTGGGGGCCAATGGCCGAGCCGCTGCAGGACCCTGCCTACTTCCGCCAGGTGCGCGTCGATCCCGAACTTGGCACAGTCGTATGGCCGAACGGCTACGACCTCGATCCCGACGTGCTCCATGGCGATCATGAGCCAGTCGGCCGGCCTGCCGTACAGGCATCGCGTTAGCGACCTGGATCTCTTTTCTCGAGCGAGCAGTAGCCAAAGCACCGAGCCTGCCCCTCGATTTGCAGGCGAAAGTGCCCCCGCCAGGAGTCGAACCTGGATTTGCCGCTTAGGAGAACCGCTCGCGCAGTAGCCGGGAAGGTTGGATCGGCGGGCGGTTACAGGCGACCCGGCCCGTCTGGCACGATCTTGGATCAGGCGGGATTGGGCGCGATCCGGTGGGGTTTGGGCAGCAGAATGGGGTGCTTGCTGCCCAATCGTTTAGGTGCCTACCGCCGGTGGACCGGCATGCAGTTTGAGGCGAGTGCGGGACGGTTGGCGTGGAATCGAGTTGCCATTTTCGGTGATTTTTGGCAACTCGCCTGCTACCATGGAGGCCATGACAAAGGTCGAACGACGACAGGAGCTGTTGGAAAACATCCTTCGGCTACGCGGTGCTTTGCGTCGCAGCCCCAATGACCGCGAGCTCGCAAAGGTCCGCCTGTCCCTCGAACGCGAACTCGGAGAGACCGTGTCCCGCCGGCTCGCGGGTCGGGTTCTCGGGGTCAGCCACACTGCGCTGCAGCGCTGGATCAAGCAGGCCGATCTGCCGGTTGTCTTTACCGAAAGCGGGAAAGAGCAGGTGCCGGTCCAGGCGTTGCTCTCCCTCTACGAGGCTACGCATTCCGAGGACGAGGTCCAAAGACCCCGCTACACGCTCACCCCGACCATGACTCGTCAGCGCGAGGCAGCCGAGCAGATCCGGATCCCTCGCCCGCCTGGAGAATCCCAGCAAGGGCACGACCATGCACGTGCTCGCAGCCTCGCCTACCACCGCGTGGTCGCGAAGCGCCTGAGGCGTCCCATGGTCCAGGAGGCGCGTCACACACTGTT